>NZ_JBJMLX010000135.1:0-19621 GCF_045805085.1 Niastella sp. | reverse complement strand
GGTGTTGGCATCTGTCTGGTTACTGGCATTACTAAAGATAAAATCCCGGCTGGTAGGGCTCAGGTACAAGGTAGAAGCCGGCAGCCTGCTGGATGCATAGTAACCGCCATTGAAAGGGCCATAACCGCCGGTAATATCATTCAGAGAACGGGGGCGGTTAAGATGGCTGAAGCGGATCTGTGTGTTAACAGTTAGTTTGGATGACAGCTTTACGCTCGTATTGCTGTTAAAACTATAGCGCTGCAGCCCGGATTTTTTAATGATGCCTTTTTCATTATAGTAATTCAGGCCGTAACGGTAATTGACAATATCGCTGCCGCCGCTTACTGACAGGTCTACGTTATCTACCAACCCGGTCTGGAACATACCCCCACGGTAATCATTGGCATTGTTAAAGGCCGGGTTCAATGTATCTGTCAGGATTAGGGGCAGATCCGTTAAACTGTTATAGGGACCATAATGATTGATAAGGTCCATCTTGGCACGGGTTTCTTCTGCCCCCATGTATACTTTGTCCAACGTTGGTCTTTCAGTAATACCATGGTACGTACTGAAGTTGATACGCAGCCTGCCTGGTGTACCTTTTTTGGTTTTGATGATGATAACGCCACCGGCGCCGCGGGATCCGTAAATGGCGGAGGCCGAAGCGTCTTTCAGGATATCAATAGATTCAATATCGCTAACAGGAATGCCTGCCAGTACATCTGTATTGGTACCATTGCCATAATTAATGGCGGCAATGTCATCCGTAGCCTGGGGAACGCCATCAATAACATACAGCGGACCGCTTACCGCTCTGGCCAGACTGGCCTTACCGGCGGCAGTGGTGGGGTCATTGTTTACTGACCTGCTAACAGACGTATTACCTCTCACAACAACCGTACTGCGAATGCCGGGCTCACCGGAGAAGTTCTGTACGTTAACACCTGCCACCCGTCCCTGCAACAAGCCGTCCAGGGTAGGGGATGGTACATCTGCAATGGTCTTTGGATCAAGGGATGTAACAGCGGCGCTGACATTGCGCCGGGCAAGACTCTGGTACCCGATGACCACTACATCTTTCATCTCTTTGGGGTCCTGCTTTAACGTGATGATCAGGTTGGTGAGTGTTCCTGTAACTTTAAGGTCTTTTGGGAGATAACCTACGGACCGGAAGGTGAGTGTTGCGCCCGGTGTTGCGTGGATGAGAAATTTACCATCTTCATTGGACATATCGCCATGTTTGGTGCCGGCTATTTCAATGGTCACGGCGCCTAATGGCTTACCATCACCACCGTCTTTAATAACACCGGAAACAATAACGCTGTTTGCCGCCGGTGCTATCTGGGAAAAGGCATGCTGTATCCCAAATAGCAATAGTAATTGGACAGACAGAATAACCTTGTAACAGGCAATTCTGCCTCCCCCTGTTAATTTAGTCATAGCAGTAGTTTTGATTGAATCTTATAGCTAACTAAATTAACCGGTTGCCGTTTGCAAACTTGTCAATGAAGATCAAATGGATTGTTAACAGAAATTAAACAGAAGAAATCTGGAGACGTAAATAGTATTAAAAATAAATATAAATGAATACAAATTGAAAGATCAATTGCTAAAAAATATTTGCAATCCAGAAAGCATCGGCAGATTGCAGGAACTCTAAACGTATACCCATTCCTTCCATAAAAGCGCCCTTTACAAAAGAAAAGACATTACCATTCCAGGAACATTTTCAGATTATAAAGACTAAATTGTATTCACTTTTGCTTTCCTATTTTGAAGCATGAAGTTTAATACATGAAATACAAAACCGGGCTGCGAAAAAAAATACAAACAGTTTGGATAATAACGCTATGCTGGACAGCATTCGGCTGCGTTTCCTTTCTTAACCAATATTTTTTTATTTATGACTTGCTTACACTGAAAAGACTATCTGGTTCATTTCCCTTCTGGGGTGAATTTACAGGTTCTATCATTTTTGCACTACTCGGCGGTTTAGTAGCGGGATACGTTTTGGTATTCAAAATGGGTTCGCATTACCGGAGAAAGTCATTTGCTTTCGGGGTCATCAATTCAGGGTTCCTGTTTATCATTACCTACGTGGGTCTGGCTGTCATTGGATTGCTTATCATTGATGTCGTTTATTTTTCTTTTCAGATGCCTTTTTCTGCTGCCTTGTCAAAGTCAATTGATAATGTACTTTTCAACATCTTTTCTCCTTCTTTTTTTATTAATGTTTTTTTATTTGGCCTTTTAGTTTCCTGTACGCAGTTCATGCTCCAGGTGAATGATAAGTTTGGTCCCGGCATATTATGGAAGTTCATTACCGGCAAGTATTATCATCCACGACAGGAAGAAAGGATATTTATGTTCCTCGATCTGAGGTCTTCAACAACTATTGCCGAAAAGATGAACAGCAAAAAATTCTTTGTGTTGCTAAAAGAGATCTATAATGATATGACGGAACCGATCTTGAACAGCAAGGGCGAAATATACCAGTATGTTGGTGATGAAGTAGTGGTAAGCTGGCCAGTTGAAAAAGGACTGGCAGGCAATAATTGTCTATTATGCTTCTTTGGCATCAAGCGTGCAATAGAAGAAAGAAAGGAGCACTATATCCGTGAATATGACCTGCTGCCTTCTTTTAAGGCCGGTCTGCATATTGGAGAGGCCACTGTGGGGGAGATAGGCGTTATAAAAAAGGATATTGTTTATTCAGGAGATGTACTGAATACTACTTCCCGGATAGAGGGGCAGTGTAATAATTTTGATGTAAATATTCTCTTATCTGCTGAACTACTTGAACGGATGCAGCTAAGTAATGAATACCAGCAGACTGCTTTGGGAGAGATCTCTCTGAAAGGAAAACAAGAAATGGTTTTGCTCTATACTATTAAGGATAAAACGTCATGTCCGCACTAACTGTCAACTTAATACTCTTGACAGTTCTATTGGCATTGTGGACGGACAAACTTGAGTTGACTTTTAACGAATGTCAAAATACAACCCTCAAATGGGCTTGCTAACGGCACAAAAGCAGAAAATCTGATGCTTTAATTAATCTGTCGTAATGTCAACGAGGCAGGATCTCATCGAAATTTGCGTCTACGATTCATTAGTTGAACCTGATCAGGTCTTTAAAGATCAAATGACCCCAGTTGTTTCCGCGCGCCTGCACGAGCAGTCCACCTTCCGATAGCCCACCCAGTTGGATCGGTGCGAAACCAAGCTTTTCCGCCAGCGCACCGATCTCCGTTGCTGCGCCCTCATCGTCGCTTGCCAGAAATACCACTCTTTTGCCACCGTGTACGGCCGGATCCTGGTCAAGAATAGCAGCGCCCAGATGGTTGAAGCCTTTAACCAGTTTACCGCCAGTAAAGGCCTGCGCAACGAATTGGGCAGAAGGCAGTCCTTCCATTTGCTCAGCGGGCACGCCGTAGGCATTTGTCACATCGACAATGGTCTTCCCCTGCCAGGTGGGCAGCACCTTTGCCACATCCGGGTGCGATGCAAAACGCACCGCCAGAAAGATGATGTCGGCCTTGACAGCTTCCGCGAGTGTAGTGGGAATGATTTCCGGTCCGATCGCGGCCGCCGCGGGCGCAAAGCTTTCCGGTTTGCGCGTGGTCGCAACAGATACTTCGATATTTTTGCGGGCAAACGCCCTGGCCAAAGCCTGGCCGATCTTGCCAAAGCCGATAATTGCGTAGCTCGCTACATTGTTTTTTGATTGATTCATTTTTAAAATTTTTTAATGATTTAATGGCACGCATATAAACCCGCACCAGCGTAGGGGTCAATTATTTAGACAGATAAGTCATACCACCATCCACCAGGAGTTCGGCCCCCAGCATAAACGAAGAATCATCCGAGGCCAGGAAAACCGCTGTTTTGCCAATGTCAGATGGTTGCCCGATTCGGCCTATCGGCATTTGATCTGCAAAGTGTTTTTTTACTGCTTCCATTTGTTCTGCGGGAACAAACTTGTCAAATGCTGGTGTATCTGTTGTACCTGGTGTGATTACATTTGCCCTGATCTTTCTATCTAAAAGGTCGCTTGAAAATGCTTTCGCTAAATAGATCACGGCTGCTTTTGCAGCACCATAAAGCGTAAAATTCGCATATGCCCGGTGCGCTGCATTTGACCCGATCAGAATAATAGAACCACCATCATTCATATACGGCAATGCTTTTTGAACAGTGAAGTAGACACTTTTTAGGTTCAGATCAATTGCTTGGTCAAAGTCGGCTTCCCCTATACTTGCTACAGTTCCTACAGCTCCGGCGCCCGCATTGGCTACAACAATGTCTATTTTACCGAATTTTTCAGCTGCTGCTGCAAACACCCTTTCCAGGTCAGCAAGGTTGGTTACATCGGCATTTATGGCTATAAAGTTATCGCCAAGCTGAGCCACAGAACTATCCAACGTTTTCTGATTTCTGCCGACAATAACTCCTTTAGCACCTTCATTTTTAAATTCCTGAGCAATACCATATCCGATACCACTGTTACCACCTGTAATAACTGCTACTTTGTCTCTTAATCTATTCATTTTGAATCACTTTTGAATTTGTTTCACAAAGTTACCATTGATAGTTTATATTTGTAACCATTGAAGTGTATTCTGGTTACCATCGGGTAACTACAAATCTTAAAACATGAGAGACGACAACTTTTGCAATTCAAATTGCCCATTTACGAGAGCTATTGGCATGATTGGTAATAAATGGAAGCCGATCATTATCAATGTCATTGGCACCCGTACCATTCGATTTGGCCAGTTAGACGCTATAGTGCCACACATATCAAGGAAAGTACTAACCGAACAATTAAAAGAGTTGGAAGAAGATGGACTATTGGAAAGATTGGCCTATAAGGAACTACCGCCCAGAGTGGAATACAGGTTGTCTGATAAGGGTTTGGCATTTTTGCCCATTTTAGAACACATCAAGGAATGGAATATAAAATATGAAATATCTCCAATACCCAAAGAGACGGATTACAAATACAGTAAATAACGAGACAGTAATAATGTTATCAGCTCAAGCATTGTTGAATAACTAATCTGTTTGTAAATAATCTCTGGTAAGCCTGTAGGCAGCAAGGAGCCGGGAGTCATAGCGAAACGCCAGGTAATTTGCTCCATTATAGTAATAGGCTATTTTTTTCCAGTCCTTATTTTTGATGGCCAGGTCGAGAGGCGCCACGGTTTTAATCCATTTAATAGCAAGCAATACCTGGTTATATTCACTCTCTTTTGCGTAATCCCACATCTGGCCCACTGTTTTAAATCCTGTTGTAGCGTAATGAAAACCCATTAGCTGCATCATGCCGATCGATGTACTTTTCATAGCAGCATCAGCACTTACGGCAAACGCACTGTTAAAGGCTTTCCACTCGGCAGCCTGATTGCCTACTTTATTGCTTTGCCAGTTTGTATGGGTGGTTACTGCCGTCCAGTTTTTGTATTGCCGTCTAAACCATGCTGGTTCAAACTGGATAATAATTTTTCCGGTAACCGGATCGAATCCGTGCTGACCGCTTTCAACCTGGATAATTGACTTCAAAACCCGGTATTCGTAGCCACTCTTAACAGCCAAATCATTGATTTGAGCATTGGTCAGTAGTTTACTTGTATCTATTCTCATTGTTTTTAGTATTTAAATATGATTGAAAAAAGAGTCCCCCTATTCAACCAGGGGGACTTTTTTGTAAAAACACGCGTTAATTATTCATCTTCATTGAGCACCGCCGTTTGACTTACGGCACCCATTACGCTACCGGCTACTGCCAAATAACCTGCAATGTCGGTAACGATCGTTGGCAGATTTACAGGGGATGTAAACACCGCTGCACTTACTGCCGCCAGCGTTACGCCGATGTTGCGAAGTATTTTGAAAAACTTCGGGGTGGTACCCTGCATGCGATTGACGATATTGTTCATATTGAAAAATTGAATGGTTAAAAAATAATGATCCCTTCTACTAACCAGATGATAACCGCATTTCGCAACTTACTGGCTGCAGCCCCTGCGCACAGGGCTTAGGTCAATAAGCTTTGCCGGAGAGCAGGCATGGAAGCTTCAACATATACATGCCTGCCAAGGCAACAATGCCGCCTACTGAATAACCCGCCAAACCACCGGAGAAATAATGTTTTCTCCATCAGCGGCTACAGCTACAACCCTGAACCAGTATTTCTCCATCGATTTAAGCCCGCTGAACGTATGAGACGGAAGCTTGCCTGCTTCGTGGTGCCATACCGTTTCGGCAACTGGCGTCTCGGTAGTATACTGATGCATATATGCCCTTGCACCCCGTAAACGCTTTACGGTTGTGGTTGCCTGGCCAGGGGCCCCTAAGTCTACTTCCAGTTTCTCAATTACCTGCTCTACCTGGGTGCTACTTGCCCCTGAGATGGGAAATCCACTGCTTAACAGCTTCAACCGGTCGCCCTTACACTTGAGCGTTACATAATCAGCCAACTCGGTCAATAAGCCTACCAGTTCATCTTTCAGGTTGTTTTTAAGCTGAATAGCTTCTACATCGCGGCCTTTGGCATTATTTACCGCAGCCAGCACGTCAGGCAACAGTTTTTTTGTTGCGGCCAATGCGGGCGGCGCATCGGAAAAATCAGAATTGTTTTCCATTTTTTCCACTACGCGATATCCGGCAAGTACAGTGTCGCCATCGCGCAGATATTTGTACGAGGTTAAGATTACATCTTCCATTTTAGTAACATTTAAAAGTTAGAAAATTAAAATGCCTGCTACAATTCGAACCTTAACAATCTTTATTGGCCAATAAAGCGATCAAAAAAACGGGCTGTAATACCTGCCTGCTGCCCTGGTTCTGCGGGCCGGCTACACAACGCCGTTTGACAATGCAAATAAACGTTAGAAAACAGGTCGATAACCCTACCAACCCTACCAGTAGCCCTCTTAACTTAATGATTGCGAAGGAGAAGAATTTTTAAAAAAGATTAGAAAGATCAGTTTGATAATGGGAAATACAACTAAAATGAAGATAACTGGTAAGGTTAACGTAGTCACTGATAAAACACGCATTATCTTACCTTTTACGCACCATCTGTAGCTTTTTATAGACCTTCCGTGGCTATTTATACATTAACCGAAGCTTTTTATGCACTATTCCTCGCCTTTTATAGTAAATCCCTTTCTCATTCTATTTGTATCAATAGCCTTTTATGACTCGTCAGTAGCAAACTTTATGAGATCAGTAACCAATTATGGGTTACTTGTAGTTAATTTAGGATCGTATGTTGCGTACTTAAGATCTGAAATTGGCTATTTGTGTGGCAAAAAAAGCTATTAATGATTTGAAATTGCGAAGGGATGCACTGAAAAAGGCTACTTACGCCCCATAATAGGCTACTGGTGTGTAATACTTAGCTTTGGATGAGTCATAAAAGGCCAGGGACGCATTATAAAAAGCTACGGGTGCACTATAAAAAGCTATTGGTACACATAAAAGGCTACTGGTACCCAATAAAAGGCAACATCTGTTTCAAAATTGGTAACTTTAAGCCAATCTTTTCCATAACACCCGAATCCTACAATTTTTTACACCGCTGCGCCATTTCCATTAGATGATCAATCACCTTTCTTTTAGTGCCTTCGTCAATCTGATAATACTTACTTTTCAGGTGACCATACGAAACTTCCAGTTGTCGCGTGGTGGTAAAATGTGAAGACACAGACTTTAAAATATTCGTTTGATTGGTATCGGTATAAATTCCTGTCTCCTTAAAAAGCCGTGTAAAGAGTGCCAATGCATGAACGGAAAGCGACGTTTGAATTTTGCCTTCTTCATTATTTTTCTTCGTTTCTGAAGTGGCCGCTGTCCATTCCAGGTGTACTAATTCCTGTGAGATCCAATCGAGGATTGTTTTTTGTGCAGAAGGCAGTGACGAATAAAATGGGATAACGTTTATTTCAAGCAGTTGGCTCACCTGTTTATAGCAGACTTTTAAAAATTCGAGCCTGCATTCATCGGATTCTTTCTTTTCCATTTCGGTTCTGATATTGGTACACACTTCGCGTATGAAAATAGGCTCATTGAAGTTCCAGCTTATCAGCAATTCCGTTAAAGATGCATATACAGGCCGGCAGGTGGTTGTTGAAAAGTAAGCGGATATTTCCTTAATAAGATTTTTTAGATAAGATACCTGGTGGTATCTGGCTGGTATTTCTTCCTTTACTTTAAGTAAGTCCGCGATCAACCGTTCGAGTATATTCACCAGGCGTATGTTTGATTCAGCGTCAGGCATGATTTTAATGATCATTTTCCACTGATGTTTCAATTCATTCCCCTCCCGCAGCCTTACCGGAAATGGCAAATGCAGATCTGTGTTGAAAAAGCGGGCAAAGTTATTTTTTAGAAAAGCAATGATGTCTTCCAGTTGTGCTGCCACCTTTTGATAGAAATGTCTATGTTCCCGTGTAATGGATTCGTGGTGCTGGTGGTTAAAAAGCTGGTTCAGCAACGTGGCAACTATGATTTGATGCCGCTCTACCAGTATTTCATTTTCCTCTTCAGTCTTACTATAGAGCGAGTCAAGCAGCAATTGCCTGCTCAGGGATTCTTTCAGTTTTATTGAAGTGGCCAACCAGTCAGTTATCTGTTCCGGTGTTGCCTGCATTACTGCATTAGGACGAAGTATTGTATGCACCAATTGCTCAAAGCTTTCTATTGAATATTTTTTCATGGTCTTAGTTTTGTTACAACTGTTCATTTTTGCGGATACGACTAGCCGTTCGAAAAGAAAGAGTAAGTGTTTGCAAAGTCAAAACTAACGGAGGTACAAACAGGAAGTTCACCTTTCCCAAATCCGCTGGGAGTTATCCCAAATCCGTATGGTTTTTGGCGAAATCCGTAAAAGAATAATTAAGAAATATGCGCTTTTCGTTTTCCTTACACGTTATAAAAAGTATTGACTTAAATCAATAAGTAACAGCAATCCTTCCTCACGTAATGGAATAACCTTAATTAATATTAAATTTAATACTGATTGCTTAATTTATACTAAACCATGAACCTGACCACTCCCCTAAAGGTAATTATAGTGGAAGACCTGGCTCTTCTCCGGCAGCGTCTGGAAAGACTTCTACAAAAACAACCAGGCTTAGTGGTCACAGGCTCCTGTGGCACCGTTGATGAAGCCATTGCGCTGATCAATAACAGAAAACCCGATCTGTTGTTACTCGACATCGAGCTTCCAGATGGAACCGGTTTTGATATACTAGAACAAATATCCGTACCAGCGAAGGTCATCTTTCTTACGGCGCACAACGATTATGCAAAACAGGCGTTCCGTTGCGGGGCCATCGATTATTTACTAAAACCCCTGAACGAAGAGGAATTAGGTGAAGCGGTACAAAAAGTGATCAACGCGCAACCCCTGTTACGGGAACAAATAGACATCGCCGGGAACAGTTTCAGGGAAAAAAAAGTGCCGGAAAACATCGTATTGCGGTCCCGTGATTTTGCACAGGTCGTGGCGGTAAAGGAAATCGCCTACCTGCAAGGTGAGTATGGCTACACTACTGTTTTCTTACATGACGGAAAGAAGTTGGTCACCACCAGCTACCTCAAGGAGTACGAGGAATTATTATCCGATGAAACTTTTCTGCGTCCCCACCAATCCTACCTGGTGAATAAGCTTTATATTGATCGTTACCACAAAAAAGACAGCATCATCTATTTAAAAGATGCCATCCAAATCCCGGTGTCGAGCCGGAGAAAAGAAATGGTTGATCAATATTTTAAAAAGCTATAGGCGCTATGTATCGAATTATCGTCCTGGCCATCATTTGTGTGGCCTGTAATACTAATGGTAACCATCGTCAATCACCATCCGCAGATCCCTTGCTGCCCTTTTTTAAACAGCGGGTTAATCCCTTATTACAAAACCTGGAAACTGCAGCCGCGAAAAAAATACTGGACAGCCTGCTGCCGTACATTAAAGAAAAGGACAACTATATAGATATGTGTTCCTGGCTTCGCTGTATGGCGGTGGTGTATCAACTCGAAAACAAGCTCGATAGCGCCCGCTGGTACGTGGACCGGTCCTTACAACTGGCGCTGGAGAAAGATACTACCCAACGGCAAATTCTGGCCGGCAAAATTCAAACGGCAGACATCATGGGTGACCAACATTCCCTCGACAGCGCGGTGAGATACGGCCGTGAAGCTTATTTCATGGCCCAAAAAATTGATACGCCGGGACTGCCGCTCATTTGCCTTAAACTGTACAATATTTACGAGAAGATCGGTGACCTGCCCATGCAAAAAAAATATCTGTTCGAGGGCCTTAAGCGAAGCACCAGCCCCAAGCATAAAACAGTTTTTGCGGCAAACATTTCCGAATACTACGAGAAAGTGAACCAGGTAGATTCTGCGCTAATTTTTTTCCAGACATTGATGAAGGATACCAGTTTCAGCAATCCCTATTATAACGCAGTGCGGTACGAAAACCTGGGAACGCTTCTTTCAAAAAAAGGATATCTAAAAGAAGGCCTTGCCTATCAGTTGAAGGGCATGCAGATCAGCCGTGAGTTGGATGAACTGAGTGCCCGATCTTACTATAATATAGCAGCCACCTATCTAAAGCTGGGTCAATACCTCAAGGATGAACATTTGCTGGATACGGCGCTGAGCCTTGCTTCGCATGAAAAGAACTGGGCGCTCCAAAAGCAAATATGGCGGGCAAAAGCAGCCAATTTAACGCTTCAAAGAAAACCCTGGCAGGCCAGTGCCGCCAAGGATTCCGCTTTCAGCTATTATGACAAAGAAGTAGACTCTTCCGCCATCGGCCGGGCCAGGGAGTTGGAAGCAAAATACAGCCTGCTGGAAAAAGACCTTCAGATCAAGTCGCTGGCGTTAAGCAACCAGGAAAGCGAAAGAACCCGGGAACGACAAAGAAATGCGATCGTTCAGATTATTTGCAGTGTCGTCGTCCTTGGCATATATCTCTATTGGGTGTGGAGGAAAAAGCAATATAAAATGAGCATAAGGGAAGACAATCTGCGGCAACAACTACTCGGGGGCCAGATCAAATCTCATTTTTTATACAATTCTGTGGATGGGTTACTTGAGTTGATCGAGAATGGAAACACCAGGAGCGCTGTTAACTTTATACAACGATTGACCCAGCTCTTACGGTTGAGCCTTGAAAATGCCCGGCAGCCTTTTGTGTCACTCAAAAACGAGCTCGATGCTCTGGCCAGTTATTTAACGCTGCAGCAAGTGTTATCAGGCAACCAATTTGATTTCCACATTGAAGTAGAAGGTTTAGCCGACCAGAGAGCCATCCTGATCCCGCCTATGCTGTTGCAGCCTATTACCGAAAACGCCATCCTGCATGGTTTTGCAGGCCAGCAGGAAAAAGGGCAAATCAATATTCTTATCCAAAAAGATCATAAAGCGCTCCATTGCGTGATAGACGACAATGGCCGGGGCTTTCAGGTTGCCGGTAATCAATCTCAGAAGCGGTCTTTATCTACCCTCATTAACAAAGAACGCTTAGAAATATTAAGCCGCCAAACCAGGACACATGCGAAATTAAAGATCATTGATAAAAAAGAAACAACAGGTAAGGCCGGTGTTCGCGTGGAATTAATTGTTCCTTATCAATCCCCTGTAATTAAGAAAAATGGTAAGCGAGTTGAAAGTCAACAACAGTTTTAAAATACTGTACGACCTGGATGCATCATCAACAATCAGCGTTCTTGTTGGCCCCGTCAGAATTATATACGAGTTAATACCCCTGGGAGCAACCTTGCACGAAGTGATCAATACAATGGGGAAATGGGGACTGTTTTATAGAGAGCAGCTGCATCGTAATGGAAGTCATTAAGGTGGGGTTTTCAGAAGAATAGAAGGGAGATCAGTTGACGCAGAACACTGGCTGCCATAGTAAATGCTTTTCGCCTGCACCTCTGAACTTTATACAGGCTGAACATCTTTTAAATCTGATCCGAAAATGGATTCATTTTTGAACAAGAATACTTCGAACCCAAAAGGCCCTTCAAATCCAATGACTTGAAGGGCCTCGTAAATTTTAGTCGGGTGGACTGGACAAATGTCTAACCTGCTTATAAAAGATTTATTGGAAACTCAAGAGCTTACGTATATATTAAACATTCATAATCGGTAGGAGTTGTCGGGTTTTAACCTATCTTCATTTGGCACATTGGCAAACCCATGAGTCCCGACATACAAATCAACGCTTGAGGAACCGGTATAAAGCGGGTATCTTCACCTGAATATAAAAGTTATACAAGGTGAACAATGATTTACATCGGAATTTTCGTCCAGTGATCCCTTTCGCCTACTATGAATTCTGTAGCTGCTCCGTTTTTGTCTGTCTTAAAGACAAGCGGCATGCCCCTTTCCTTACTAAAGAACTCAGTAGATGAAGAAGGCACCAGGTGAATCGCCTCATTATCCCACAGCTGTTTGAGTACGATGCCTTCACTTTCGGCTTTTATGCTGATCTTCTTGCCGTCCTGCATTTGATACTCGCCTTCCAAGGCCTCTAGTTGAGCAGGCCCCACTTTAATCTGTTTTTTGATTATGGCAGTAGAAGGGTCCTGCATCTTTTTCCACAGGTCCTGGTGAAAAGCCAGCATCTGGGTAACATTACCGTTGTTATCTTTAGTAAACTCAAGCGGGAAAGTTCCATGTCGGCCAAAGAATGCAGTAGCTGATGTGGGGCTAAACAGAACCTCCTGTCCATCCCAACCCTGGCGGAGTATCAGCGCGTCGGGGATTGATTCGATCTGAATATAATTCCTGGTGCCATCGGGCCTTTCCATTTGGTAACACCCTTCAAAAGATTTCAACTCCCCTGGTTGAAGATGGATGTACTTTGGCTCTTTATAAGTCTTCACCTTGTTCCAGTGGTCTTTATTGAAGGCCACCAGCTGTATAACCGAACCCTGGTCGTTTTTGGAAAATTTGAGGGGAAACCCTTTACTAACGTCTAAAAACTCCAGTGCCGATTGTTGATTGAACACAATCTCTTTGTCATCCCACATTTGTTTAAGAATTAACTGGTTGCCTTTAACCCTGATCTGAATATAACTATTCTTATTCAACTCAAACTGGTAATAACCTTCAAATGCTTTCAGGTCCTGACGGTCGGGAAGTTCGGCTTCCTGATGATTGCTCAATGGCATAGCTCGTGCTTTCAGCGGATTGACAATGAAATACGAGCCAACCAGCAAGGGAAAGGCCAGCGCATATTTGTATAAATTGCGGATTGGAGATCTTTTTTTGTTCATCATATGAATGCGTGTTTTGATTTTAGATGCGGCGAATAAATTAACCAACGGTAGCTGCGATGGCTGCAGACAACGAAGCATGCTGTATTGATAAGATAAAGGGTCTGCTCCGCTGTCCAGTACCGTCTTGTCGGCAATAAATTCCGGATTGAGTTTCACCGTTCGTTTGAATCCAATAAACAATGGATTGATCCAGCACAATGCATGCATCACTTCCACCAACAATAAATCCAAATTGTGTCCCTGCAGTATATGCACCTGCTCGTGAGCAATGATCTGTTCAACCTCTGCCGGTGAATACTGCCCCTTGTTCATTACCAGGTAGTGAAAGAAGGAGAACACTGGCAGATCCAGTTTATGATAGCAGTAAACAATGCCGTTCACTTTTTCCCGCCGGCATCTTCTGATTATGCGACAGACTTGTTGTATTTGAAAAAGCAAACGTAGCAGTAGTATGCCCACTACCAAAAAATACACCCCGTCAATAAAATTCACAACTCTGGAGATTGAGAACGTATTATTCTTAGGCGGGAGGATAGATGCCGGGGTTTGCGCAGGTATGTTTACCGTCGCGGTACCCGTGTTTTGATCGATAGCATCCGGCAGTCGTTGTACCGCAATTATATTTTCCCCGATACAGCCCTGAAGATGATCAGGTATGTGGAAGCCGAATATAAAAAGGGAACCTACGCAGCAATTACAGACCCGCAAAAACTGGTGGAACAACTTAACAAGGATTTACAAAAGGGGCATCACGATGGCCAATTCAACATTTTTTATAATCCCCGCTTTGCCAGAGATCTGTCAGATACAGTGGGGCAGGCGGCCCGCCAAAGACAGGGCGATTCTATGCAATTAGCACATAGGTATGTGAATGTCAATAACTTAGCCAATGCTTTTTGCTTAATAGACAGACTTGAAGTAACTTGCCCTCAATATGGTAGCATTTTTCCAGAAAATAACTGACGTACTCAATGAATCGAATATACCGTATATGCTTTCCGGTAGTGTGGCAATGAGTATATACATCGTACCCAGAGCAACACGGGATTTTGATTTCATAATTCATCTTGAACCGAAAAATATAGATCGATTTATTGAGCATTTTAAAGCCGGTTATTATTGTGACAAGGATGCCATTCAAGATGCAGTAGAAAGACGAAGCATGTTCAATATCATCGATCATGCATCTGGCTTTAAAGCAGATTTCGTGGTTTTAAAAAATGAAGCTTTTAGACAGGAAGAATTTAATAGAAGAAAGAAAGTGGATTTTTTTGATAAAACCATTTATGTGGTATCACCGGAAGATTTGCTTATTTCTAAGCTTATATGGATACAAGATTTTCAATCGCCACAGCAAATGGAAGATATCAAAAATCTAGCTGCTATTGAAAACCTGGATAAGCTCTATATCAATAAATGGATCAGTAAGCTAAATTTGAAAACATTTGATTTATTAAAATCATGAATGATACCCCTCAACATATAAAAGAGTTACAGTTAAAAATATGGCTTTCAAAATCTCCGGGAGAAAGGCTTAGGCAGTTTATGGAAGATAATGCGGCCTTATTTCAATTTTGGAAGGCAGCTCAAAAATCGAATAATAATGCGGCCGATGTCAAAGGAGGACGAGAGTCAATTGATTCATAAAGGATGATATTCTCTTTTGGAAAATCTATTTCAACAAGAATACTTCGAACCAAAAAGGGCCTTCAAATCCAATGACTTGAAGTGCCCTTTTTAATTTTCGTCGGGCCGGCTGGACAAATGTCGAACCACTTCATTAAAGATCTACTGGAAATTCAACAGCTTACGTATATGTCAAAAACTCAAGTCTTCGAGTAGTGATATTAGTAAACAACAAAACTTCACCACAATCTTGTAACCTGTTAATACAGGATTTAAAGATTTTAAGTGACTTTGTAAGGCTTCATAAGGGATAGCAAGAGTGCACAATGCAAAAACGTAAGGAGAGTAAACGCAGACATATGGGTTGCGAGATCAATAAAAACGAGATAAAAAAGAGGCTACCAATTTTGATAGCCTCTAACCATTTCGCGATACACCCTGGAAAATATTCTATTGTTTTATAAACTGTAACCGGGTGTTCGTTTTTGTTCCTTTAACCTGTATAGTATAGATGCCTTTTACAAGCGGTTGCAGGGACAGGCCAATGCTGTTGATCCCTTTATCGAGGTAAAGAAAAGAGGCTGCGACACTTTTTCCACTTTGATCAAAAATGGTATAACCCACATATTCTTTTTCTGCCAGGTTAACCATCAGCGTTGCATCCTGCTGTACAGGATTAGGCAACAGGCGGATGGTAGCCGCATTGGCTATCGAAGAAACGATTATGATCTTTGAATAAGTGGCAGTTCCATCCAGGTCAAGCTGCTTTATGCGATACCAGCTGCTTGTTGCCAGCGGATCATTATCAGTAAATGAATAATATTGATTAAAGGCCGAATTACCGGCAGCAGCCACCGTGCCGATACGGGAGAAGCTGGTGCCATCTGCACTTCTTTCAATAATAAAATGCGCCGTATTTTGCTCTTCGGCGGTTGTCCAGTTGCAAATTACTTTGGTAGTACCAGTACGCTGTGCCGTAGCGGTAAAAGAAACAAAGTGAAGCGGCAGTGTAGCGGAGGGCAGCACCGCAAAACGAGGGGTTATCACACTGCCTATTTGGGTAAACACACCACCTGCATACACGGTAGCACCGTTTGCGGTTATCGCATTTACTGTATTATTTGGAGCGGGGTTCCAGGCAGTGGCAAGGCCGGTACCAGCGTCAAGGGCTGCAATACGGGGTCTGGTTTGTCCGCCGATGGTACCAAAAATGCCGCCTACATATATGGTAGACCCGTTTACGGCTAATGCATTTACTGTACTATTTGCAGTAGGGTTCCAGGCAGTGGCAAGGCCGGAAGTGGCATCGAGGGCAGCAATCCGGGACCTGGTTTGTCCGCCGATGGCAGTGAAAAATCCGCCTGCATATACGATAGACCCATTTACGGCAATGGCATTCACTATATTATTTGCAGCAGGATTCCATGCAGTGGCAAGACCGGTGGTGGCATCGAGGGCTGCAATTCGGGCTCTGGTTTGTCCGCCGATGGAAGAGAAAGCTCCTCCTGCATATACGGTAGAACCGTTTACAACAATAGTGATTACTGTACCATTCGAATTGGGGTCCCAGCTAGAGGCGAGGCCGGTAGTGGCATCGATCGCCGCAATGCGGTTCCGGGTTTGTCCGCCGATGGTAGTGAAAGCTCCTCCGGCATACACGGTAGAACCGTTTACAATTATAGCGTTTACTGTATTATCCGCATTCGGGTTCCAGCCAGTAAGCTGGCCGGTAGTGGCATCGAGGGCGGCAATGCGATTTCGGGCCTGGCCACCGATGTTAGTGAAAGCGCCGCCGGCATATACGGTAGAGCCGTTTAGGGCTATGGTATTTATTTGATTATCCGAATTGGGGTCCATGGCACTGGCAAGGCCGGTGGTGGCGTCAAGGGCTGCAATCCGATTTCGGGTTTGTCCGCCGATGGTAGTAAAAATTCCGCCGGCATATACGGTGGAACCGTTTACAGTTATAGTATATACCTGATTATTTGCAATTGGGTTCCAGGGAGTGGCCAGGCCGGTCGTTTCATCGAGGGCGGCAATGTAGTTCCTGCTTTGGCCGCCGATGTTAGTGAAAGCGCCACCTGCGTATACGGTAGAGCCGTTTATGGTTATGGTATTTATTGCATTATCCGGACTGGGATTCCAGGCAGTAGCCAGGCCGGTACCCGCATCCAGGGCGGCTATATAGTTCCTGCTTTGTCCGCCGATGTTAATGAAAGATCCACCTGCATACACGGTAGCACCGTTTATCACTATGGAAGATACTACACCACTTGCATTGGGATCCCAGGCCGTGGCCAGTCCGGTAGTGGCGTCGAGCGCTGCAATACGGTTCCTGGTTTGTCCGCCTATAGTTGTAAAATATCCGCTGGCATACACGGTAGAACCGTTTACTCCTATGGAAGCTACTTTGTTATTGGCATTAGGATCAAAGGCTGTGGCCAGACCGGTAGTAGCATCCAGGGCTGCTATACAGTTCCTGGTTTGTCCGCCGATATTTGTAAAAATTCCACCTACATACACAGTAGAACCGTTTACAAATATGGTAGTTACTACATTATTGGCATTGGGGTCCCAGGCATTCACAGACCCATCTGCATTGATCCGGGCAATACGATTCCTGGTAACATTGCCCAGTTTTGTAAAGCCGCCACCAATATACCAGCCGCCGCTCCCATCAGGTACTGCTACGTTTACAGATCCATTGGGCAGAGGAAAAGCAGTGCTTCCCAACCCGGTGGTGGCATCAAGGGCAGCGCCATAATACAGGCTTGGGCCTACTGTCGTAAAGTCGCCGCCAATATAAATGGTGTTTCCGCTTTGAACAATGGTTTTAACGGTGTTGTTGGCTACGTAAAAACCGGAAACAGGCGTTTGGGCACTGGCCTGATAAGCCATAGGTATAAATAAAAACAAGGCAAAAAGGCACATTAGGTGTGATCTAACAACCTGGAAATGAAGCGATACAATACGAAACAATGTGAAGAATGGGGGCACTTTCATACAATTACATTAAAGCATTCGCCTTAATTCAGTCTCCTTTAGGTTGCAAGGCTGAACAAAGTCGAAGCGGGGTTTAGGGAATCTAAGTTTCCGGCCCCAAGATAACTCGCTAAGCAGAAACATGCAATGTATGTAAGTGAATTTCACCAGTCTGACCGGACATTTTTTGATGAAACTGCCTCGTCCTAAAATAACTATACAACAAATCAAGATTGTATGGTAAAGAAACGCTCCCAAGGTCTAGTTGGCCGCTATGTAGCGCGGGGACATTATGACAAGAAATTCATTGCTCAGGTAGTAGATGAGTTTTTAAAAGGTAAGCCCAGGCAGGCAATATTAGCGGAATATAGCCTCAACTCCACTACTTTAACTAGATGGCTCGCCAATAGCGACCTGATGATCAGCCCAAGGCGCATTGGCCCGAATGTGGGTATGGATTTAAAACGAACAGTGGTTCGAGCGGTAACGAGTGGTCGACTAAGTATGCGTGAGGCCATGTTAACGTATGGCGTAAAAACACCTAAAACAATTGAAGGGTGGATTAAGCAATTAGAGCAGGAAAATGCCGATCTTGTGGCTTCGAATGAAGCCTGGATGAAGAAAAAAAAGCCCAACAAGAAAGAAACTACTCAGGATGCCCCGGATGTAAAGGCCTTGCAAAAGGCATTGGAAGAAGCTCAATTTAAGATTGTAGCATTAAATACTCTCATAGACGTAGCTGAAGAACAGCTTAAAATTAATATCAGAAAAAAGCCTGGTGCCAAACAGTCCAACGATTAAAGCAGGACTATCCTGAAAAGGGAGTGCAAAGGCTATGTGCGCTGTTTGGCAAGACCCGTCATGCGCTGTATGATCATCAATGGCGTCGCGGCCAAGAGATTTATACGGATGATGTTATTTTAAAGTACGTTCATGAGGTGAGACAACAACTTCCTCGATTAGGAACACGTAAGCTGCTTCATAAAATAACCCCATTGCTGGAAGCTCACGGAATTGAGGTAGGCCGGGATTATTTATTTGATTTACTGGATCATCATAAAATGCTAATACGGCAACGTAAAAGAAAGGTTATTACCACTGATTCCCGGCATTGGATGCATAAATATGATAACCTGATCAAAGAGCTAGATTGCTATAGACCAGGGGCGACAAAATTGAATGAAACTGACGATAATTGATCATATTCACTCACAATCGATCAAAATCGTAAAAAGTTGGGAAAGCTGGATAATTGTCGAACTCATTGCTCGAAGATTTAATGAAAATAAAGACCTTGAATATTCAATAAATAACAATGTGTTGGTCACAATTATAAAGAATGCCTTTTTTCGCAGGTAAATTTTATCAGTAAATTAAACTTACAAATAAAACGATCGAGTAATTCGGTGAGTGGTACTGAGAAAGTTTTTATTTATCCGTGGGGTTATCCCTTGGCGGAATGGAAGGACTTATAACTTTCATAAGGTCCTTCGATTGCAGACGAACTCTTATTGACGATGGCCTGTATATTCGATGTTAAGCTTCCCTTTTGGCGGTTTATTATTTAACTTGGGTAAGCGTACCATTATCCAGTCAAGGTGACTCCTGGCAATTTAGGGAAAAGGATGAAAAAAAACCTTTTCATCCTGAAATACGCCAACATGGTCAGTAGTAAACCTGACGCCCGCCTTTTGTATAAGTGACAATACAATTTGATTAATTAT
>NZ_JBJMLX010000134.1:0-10137 GCF_045805085.1 Niastella sp. | reverse complement strand
TTGTTCAATGCTTTGCAGTACGGCTTCCACATCACCGCCGCGGCCACGGGCAATCTGATGGGTGTCAAGGGCCTTGGTAAGCATCCAGTAACTGTAGGCGTTAAAGCGTTTCACCAGTTTTTCGCCCTGGTAATTGATGTAGGAGGCCGCTTTATAGTCATTAAGTTTCTCGGTATTGCTATCGGTTTGCTTTTGCACCATAATGCCATAGTTGCGGTAGGTGAGCATGCCCACGGCGCGGGCGGCCTTCAGGCCTTTTTGTCCGGCTTCGGGAGTATTCTGCTGCCAGGTGCAGTCGGCTTCGATGGCCAGTCGTTGGGTGGCGTGTATGGCAATGCCCCAGGCGCTCTCGGCGGGGGAGGTAGCCAGCAAAAACAGGTTTTTAATCACGTCCTTTTCCAGAATGCTCCATTCCATGGCCTGGTAGCCGCCCATGCTGCCACCCATAAGCAGGTGAATGGCCTCAATGCCCAGGTGCTTCCGCAGTAAGATATGGGCGTTCACCATGTCGCGGATGGTGATCAGCGGAAATTGGTGCAACCAGGGCTTCCCGGTTAACGGGTTGATACTCAATGGACCTGTGGTGCCGTAACAGCTACCCAGTATATTGGCGCAAACAATAAAGTGCGTTTCGGGGTTAATTACACAGCCGGTTCCCACCACTCCCTGCCACCAGTCGGCCGCATCGGAGTTGGCGGTAAGTGCATGACATACCCATATTACGTTGTTTTTTTCGGCATTTAACGTCCCATAAGTATGATATGCAATGGTTAATGAAGGCAGTTCCTGCCCGTTTTCGAGTTTGAAAGGTCTGTTATATTCAAATTGCTTCATTGGCCCCTGGCTAATAATTAAGGGTGCAAAGTAAATGCCTGCATGAATTACATTTGCAAAAATCTTTACCATGATAAAAATTGAATTGGAAAGGGTCGATGGGGATTATGGATTTGAAGCGAAAGATGCTAATGGCCACACCGTACGTCTGGATACCAGCATTGAGGGTGGCGGCACCAATTTCGGCGTTCGGCCCATGCAAATGCTGCTGATGGGCCTGGGCGGCTGTAGCGGCATCGATATCGTGAGTATTCTGAAAAAGCAGCGCCAGACCATTGAAGGGTTCAGCATGAAAATAGAAGGGGAGCGCGAAGCCGGCAAGGAACCCTCCATCTGGAAAAATGTTACCATCGTATTCGAACTCACCGGAAATATTGACCCCGACAAAGCCAAACGCGCCTGCGAGCTGTCGATGGATAAATATTGCTCCGTGGCCGAAACCCTGCGTCACGCCGGTGGCGATCTTAAATGGGAAGTACGGGTAAACCAGGGCCAGAAGGCTTAAGAGGAGTATAAATACTTTTGGGGAGCCGGCGATAGTGCTACTATCGCCTTCCGTTGCGTCGCACTCTTCAGGGTTCTTTACGCTATTCTTTAACAACAAACCATAAACTAGTTCATGCATCCAATAAGCAAAGCAATACGCATTCAAACCGACCGTACCAATGAAATGGAACATTCTTCCCCCATGTTCTTAACCAGCAGCTTTTGCTTCGATAATGCCGAAGATATGCGGGCTGCTTTTGCCGATGAAACGGATGATAATATTTACAGCCGTTTCAGCAATCCCTCGGTACAGGAGTTTATCGATAGAATGGTGGCCCTTGAAGGCGCTGAAGCTGGCTTTGCTACCTCATCGGGCATGAGCGCCATCTTTGGCTCGTTTATGGCCTTGTTAAAAAGTGGCGATCACCTCATCAGCTGCAACGCCATTTTCGGCAGCACCCATACCGTCATCACCAAATACCTGCCCAAATTTGGCATTGAATATACCTATGTACCGGCCGATAAACCGGAAGAATGGGAAAAGGCCATCAAGGCTAATACCAAAATGATCTATATCGAAACGCCTACCAATCCCGGGCTCGAGCTCGTTGACCTGGAAGCCGCTTCAGCAGTAGCCAAAAAACATAACCTGCTTTTAAACGTCGACAATTGTTTTGCCACCCCGGTAAATCAGCGTCCTATCGACTTTGGCGCCGACCTGGTAGTGCATTCTGCCACCAAGTGGATCGATGGCCAGGGACGTGTGCTCGGCGGCGTTATAGTGGGTAAAAAAGAACTCATTAAAGATATTTATTTGTTCTGCCGCAGTACCGGTCCTGCCTTATCACCCTTCAATGCCTGGGTGCTTAGCAAGAGCCTCGAAACCCTCGATGTGCGTATGGAACGTCATGGCAACAATGCCCTGCAGCTGGCCAAAGCCCTCGAAGGACATCCAAAGATCAAAAATGTGAAGTATCCCTTTCTGCCCAGTCATCCCCAGCACCGCATTGCCCTTAAGCAAATGAAGAACGGCGGCGGTATTGTTTGTTTTGAACTGGCTGGCGGTTTGGAAAGCGGTCGTAAGTTTCTGGATAGCCTGAAAATGTTATCGTTAACAGCTAACCTGGGCGATACAAAGAGTATTGCATCGCACCCTGCAAGCACCACCCACGCCAAACTTACCGAAGGGGAGAGACAGGCCGTTAACATTACCCCGGGCCTCATCCGCATCTCTGTAGGGCTGGAGCACGTCGATGATATCATTAATGACATTCGTCAGGCATTAGAGAAATGTTAATGAAGAGTGGTGACGTGAATCATGTATTTCAATGTCTGCTATCATAGTATAAACATAAATAGTAGATTAACTTTAGGACTGATTCTTTTTCATAATAAAAAGTTTTAAAAATTGAGCTGGTAACGGGTTGGTTCTCCAACCCGTTGTTTTTTATCAACCCCTCAGAAAATCGTAACTTATGTAAAATTGGGCTTATGAAAAGGGAGGCGTTGGAACAGGTGGTTGATAAACACATCAGCAATATTGAAAAACACAGCAAAAAGCTGCCCGGATCTTTCGATCAGTCAGCTATCCATGACCTGCGTGTCAATTATAAAAAGGTGCGGGCATTTTTACGGCTGCTTCAATTGGAAAAAGATGCCGGTCATTTGCACATTCCCTATAAGTTGAAATCGTTGTATCATCATGGCGGTAACGTAAGAGACTGGCAATTATTCCTCGCCGAAATACACGATGCCGGGCTAACTGAAAAATTGCCGGATTGTATGCATCGCTGGCGCCGGCAGATATTTACTTATAAAGAACAAACGGTGCATGCCATTGAGATCATGCATTTCAAAAGAACGCTGCAGGGCATTATAAAAGAATTACCACGTCAGTTGCAGGATGATACTGTTAAACAGTTTATGCATCAAAAAATAGCAGCCATTCACATTTTACTGCTGGCGGCAGATAACGAAAAAGACCTGCATGCCATTCGCAAACAAATAAAGGATATTATGTACTGCACCCGCATCTTCGAAAAAGAGGGGGGCGTACCGTTTCCCTTCCAGGGTTGGATGAGCGAAAAAGAACTAAACGATATGGCGTCCAGGCTGGGCGATTTTAACGATCAGTGCCTGGCCATTTCGTTGCTGCAACCCAGTTATATTGATAAATGCAGTGCCGAAGAACAGCACATTTTACGTAACCTGCAAATGAACTGGCTGCATCAAAAAGAAGCCCGGCAACGGCAGTTGCTATACGAGGTGCAGGAGCTGCATATGGAGCATGCCTTTTGAGATCAACTCATCAACTCGTTAACCCAAAACCCTCTCCATCTGCATACTGCGCGATCCCTTGATCAGAAAATACGTATCAGTAAAGGACTGTCCTTTAAACCAGTCTGCCGCTTCTGTGGAGTTGGCCATTTTAAAAAAAGGATGATCGAGTTTCAGGAAATCACCACCCACCAGCACCACGGCTTTCCAGGAGTGTTGTTTTATGAGGTTTATAATACCCTCGTGTTCCTGCAAGCTTTCGGCGCCCAGTTCGGCCATGCCACCCAGCATCAATACTTTATTGTTCGCCTGTATATTGGCAAAGTTCTCGATGGCGGCCCGCATGCTGGTAGGGTTGGCATTATAGGCATCGAGGATAAATTTATTGCCATTCTTTTCAATCAGCTGTGAGCGGCTGTTGGAAGGTGTATAATGTTCAATAGACGTTTTTATCTTTTCATCAGGCACATTAAAATGTTTACCTACAGTTACGGCCACCAGTACATTGGGCAGGTTATAAGCGCCCACCAGCTGGGTTTGAATAACGGGGATATGAGCGCCTTTTACAATAGAAACGGTGAGGAAGGGCTCGCTTTGTTGAATGGCGCCCTGTAGATCGGTTGTATTAATAGTGCCATATTTAATTACCGTGGCTATGCCTTTGCTCATGGTTTGCAGGTAATCATAATCCCACATGGCGAACACGGTGCCGTTATTGGCGCGCAGGTAATCATATAGCTCTCCTTTGCCTTTACGAACGCCTTCAATGCTGCCAAAACCTTCCAGGTGGGCTTTACCGCA
Source organism: Niastella sp. (assembly GCF_045805085.1). Classification (NCBI taxonomy): domain Bacteria; kingdom Pseudomonadati; phylum Bacteroidota; class Chitinophagia; order Chitinophagales; family Chitinophagaceae; genus Niastella; species Niastella sp. The sequence continues at coordinate 5,739 of NZ_JBJMLX010000134.1, read as the reverse complement.
GTTGGTAATAATGCCATGCGTGGGCAGGGTGTATTCACAATAGCTGGCAATTTCCCGCAGGTGGTTGGCGCCCATTTCAATCACGGCCATCTCCGCATCGTCTTTTACCGATAAAATAGTAAGGGGAATACCAATATGGTTATTCAGATTGCCTTGGGTGGTGTAGGTTTTATAACCAGCCGAAAGAACAGTATACACCAGTTCCTTGGTGGTGGTTTTACCATTACTGCCAGTGATGGCGATAAAGGGAATATTAAACTGCTGGCGATGGTGTTTGGCCAGTTGCTGCAGGGTAGTGAGCACATCGTCAACAACAATAATACGGCTATCGGTGTCCGCCAGGCCGGGATCATCAACCACGGCATAAGCCGAGCCGGCCGCCAGTGCAGCCGGGGCAAATTCATTGCCGTTAAAATTGGGGCCTTTTAATGCAAAAAATATATCGCCTGTTTTCAGCTTCCGGGTATCGGTTTGTACCGAAGGATATTGCCGGTATATTTTGTAGAGTTGAGCAATGGTCATAATACAAATTTAGGTTAACCGGTTCATAAGTTAACAGGTTAACGAGTTGACGGGTTAACTGGTCACCAAAAACAAAAAAGCCTCCCGACTTAGTCGGAAGGCTCTTTGTAAGAATTTGAAAAACCGATTATCGTTTTCTGGTATTTTGACGTCTTGTGGGGTAATTGATACCGGTTTTACGGCCATTACCTTCAGGGCTACCCAGGCGATCCATTGCGCAACGGAAACCTACAGTAGAGCTACCCTGATCTTCTTCTAAGAAACGACGTGTACCGGGGCTTAACCAGTAAGGACGATCGTTCCAGCTACCACCTTTAATCACCCGGGATTTATCGCTGATTAAAGTAGTTTGTCCGTAACCACGGCCGGCAGCTTTGTTCAATGCAGCATCAGTTTCACCATAACCAACACCAGCAACTACTGAGTCACCATCCAGATAGTTGATTACGTTACCTTTTTGATAGTTGCGGCGGTTTTTGCTTTCTTCGTCAGTTACATATACTGTTTTAACATGACCAAGACTGTCTTTTTCAAACTCGCCATCTTTATTCTTGTAAACATTCTGGAAGTGGTTACCACGATAAGGAGATACATCATCATTATCGGTGGGTGACAGCGGACGGTAAACGTCACCAGTCCACTCGCTCACGTTACCAGACATGTTATATAAGCCAAATGAGTTGGGGAAGAACGAAGTAACCGGTGCAGTGTATACGGCGCGGTCGTTCAAACCACCGGCCACACCCATGTTATCACCATTACCACGTTTGAAGTTAGCGAGGAAAGTACCTTGCCATGCACCACGGCGGCTATCGCGCAAACCGTTTACATTTTGTGTCCAGGCAAATACTTGTTTGTTAGTGATTAACTCCTCACCGCGTTTGCCTTCTTTTTTGCTGGGGTTGGGATTTTGACCAACCAGACCCATAGCGGCATATTCCCACTCAGCTTCTGTCGGGAGACGGTAGTTCGGTAACAGGATACCATCTTCGAAAGTTACTGTAGTTCTGGGGGTACCATTGGGGTTCTTTAAAGGGTTCTTTTTAGAACGAACCTGGTTACCGGGAGTAGGAGTAGTTAAACCAAGCAAATAAGCTTTGGTATTGAACGATTCCTGACCCTGGCCCTGCAGATTTTTAAGTGCAGTTTTATTAATAAAGCCTTTGTCGTATAAAGCTTTTTCGTTTACGCGATCGCTGCGCCATAAACAAAAGTCATGAGCCTGTCTCCAGGTTACACCTACTACAGGATAGTAGTTGTAAGAAGGGTGGCGGAAGTAGTATTCAACCAAAGGCTCGTTGTAAGCCAGTTCACTGCGCCATACCAGGGTATCGGGCAATGCACCATTGCGTACATCTTTATATTCATCACCATCAAAAACCGTGTTTACCCAGTACAAATATTCACGATAGTGAATGTTTGCAACCTCGGTACGGTCGATGTAAAAGGAGTTTACTGTTTTACGGGTGGGAATGTTATTCCAGTCGCCCATAACATCTTCTTCTGTGGCGCCCATGGTAAAGGTACCGCCCTGAACAAATACCAGTCCGGGACCAGTACGTTGTTCCTTCTCGCGGGATACCTGGTATCCGCCCATGTTTTTGTCATTGTAATTCCAACCAGTAACGTCAGATTTCTCTTTCTTGTTGGACTTACAGGCAGTTACCGCGGCTGCGCAGGATAATACGATAAATAGGTTTTTCAAATTCATTTTGATGACTTTTGCCTTTAGTTCAATAAGGTTAAACGCTATTACATTTCAAATATTGTATCTCTTTTTGATTTGCTTTTCCACAAAACTATAGAGATGGCGAATATACCGGTTTTTAGTAAAACAGCCTGTGTAACAGGTTGTTTAAGCATAGTTAATTTGCCAAAACCACTATGGGCTTTTATCCGTGTTTTCCACTATATTCAATAATTGAGCCGGGTACGTTTGGGGCAGGATTATTTTTTACCCGGTACATAGTTCCGCCGGGTATCATGGTACAAAATGAACTATTTTTGACCCAATGCACGGTAGACCTTTTATCCACCTTATGATGGCGGGCATATTTGTCATGACCTTTCTGTTAGTCATGCCTGTGCCGGTTCTGTCTCAACGTTCATATACGGCCAATTCTGTATTGGCGATGGGTAATTGGTATAAAATAAGTACAACTTCCCCCGGTATTTACAAAATCGACCTCCCGTTCCTAACCTCCCTTGGCATAAATACGTCCGGACTCACCACTTCGGGGGTAAAGCTGTATGGAAATGGCGGACAAATGTTGCCCGAAAAACCAATGAACACCGTACCCGACGACCTGGTGGAGAACGCCATCTGGGTGGAAGACGGCGGCGATGGCCAATTGAACGGTTCAGATTATATTCTCTTTTACGCGGCAGGTCCGCACGCCTGGACGAAGGATTCCCTCAACAAGACCTTTTATCATCAAAAGAATATATATAGCGATACTTCATGGTATTACCTCGTCATTGGTCAGAACGGTAAAAGAATAACAACGGCTACTATCACCGCTGCACCCAACACTACCGTAACACAGGCCACGCGTAACTGGTTTTATGAACTGGATACGGTGAACTTCCTGAGCAGTGGCCGCCAGTGGTATGGAGAAGAATATTCAAACAACGGCGGCAAGGCATTGACCCATACCTATTCGGTGAACATGCCTAATGTGCAGCCCGATGCGGCCACCATCAGGGCAGCCTGTGTGGCCCGCTCCTTCAGCACCGACAGCCGCTTTACAGTAAGCATTAATAACCAGTCGGCTATGCAAATAAACCTGCCTGCCACCGGTACCGGTTTATACGATGCTTTTGCCACCGCAGCCCAGTCATCGGCCACCTTCAGCACCACGCAAAACCCGCTTGCTGTCCGGTTCGATTATACGCCCGGCAGTGCCGGTAGTCAGGGGTGGTTAGATTGGGTGGAGATCCTGGCCCGGGTAGACCTGAATATGAACGGCATCAACCAGCTGCAATTTCGCGACTGGAACAGCGTGGGCCCGGGAAAAGTAAGCAGCTTCATTATTAAAAATGCCACCGCCGATATGCAGGTGTGGGATGTTACCAATGGGTTGGAACCGGTTAAAATACCTGGCAGCCTGAATGGGGCCGACTGGCGGTTTGTGAATGAAAGCAGCCGCCTGCATGAATACATCGCCTTTACTACCAATGGCTTTTTAACGCCGGGCATGGGAGGCCGGGTACCCAATCAGAATCTGCATGGCAGCGCCATACCTCAATATATTATTATTACATCTCCGGGGTTATTGGGCCAGGCCCAGCGGCTGGCGCAGTATCACCAGCAGCGCGATAACCTTTCCAGTTTGGTAGTAACCGTAAACCAGGTATATAATGAATTTTCATCCGGTTCACCCGACCCAACGGCCCTGCGCGATTTTGTAAAAATGTATTACGACCGGGCTGGCGGCGATTCAACCAAAGCCCCCAGATACCTGCTGCTTTTCGGCGATGCTTCCTTCGATTACCACACCCGAATCAGCAACAATACCAACCTGGTGCCTTGTTGGGAAAGCCCCACCTCCCTTGACCCGTTAGCCACTTATACCTCCGACGACTTTTTTGGTTTCCTGGGCGATAATGACGACATCAACGGAACGGCTACCAACCTGCTGGATCTTGGCATTGGCAGAATTCCCGCACAGAACGAACGGGAAGCGCAGGCCATGGTCGACAAGATCATTGCTTACAACGACACAAAAAGCCTGGGTCCCTGGCGCAACGAATGCACCTTTATCGCCGATGACGAAGACAATAACCTGCACCTGAACGATGCCGAAACCATGACGCAGGCCGTACTGGCCACTTCCCCGCAGGAGAATATCGATAAAATTTACCTGGATGCCTTTCCGCAGGAAAGCAATTCGGCCGGAAGCCGCTATCCCGCTGTAAATCAGGCTATCAACAATAAAATATTCAGCGGTACCCTGTTATGGAATTATTCAGGCCACGGCAGTTACCGCCGGCTGGCAGAAGAGGTGGTGCTGGATCAGGATATTATTAATTCCTTCAACAACCCCAACAAGCTGCCGCTGTTTATTACCGCCACCTGCGATGTGGCGCCCTACGACAATCCGTTAATAAGTTCAATAGGCGAAAACCTGTTGCTGCGCGAAAAAACGGGGGCCATCGCCCTTATGGCCACCACCCGGGTGGTATTTGCCTTCAGCAACAAGGTGATGAATGAGAATTATTTAAAAACAGCCTTTCAAAAAAGGGCCGATAGCAGCTATCGCAGCCTGGGCGAAGCCGTGCGCGATGCCAAGAACTTTACCTATAACTTCTCCAGCGATGTAGTGAACAACCGCAAATTCACCCTGCTGGGCGACCCGGCCCTTACGCTGGCCTTCCCCGTTTACCGAATAAAAACTACTGGTATAAATGGGAATGCAGTGACCAACACACCCGATACCTTAAAAGCATTATCGGAGTACACTATAAGCGGCACGGTACAGGACAACGCCGGCACCCCCCTCAATGATTTTAATGGCACCATTTATCCCACCATTTTCGATAAAGCACAAACGGTAAACACCCTGGGCAACGATGCCGCCAGTATACCGGTGCCGGTTCAAATGCAAAAAAATATCCTTTTCAAGGGAAAGGCTACCGTTAGCAATGGCCGGTTCTCCTTCAGTTTTATTGTTCCCAAGGACATCAGTTACCAGTACGGCAACGGTAAGATCAGCTACTACGGCGATAATGGTACAAAAGACGGAAATGGGGTTTTAACCAATATAATCATTGGCGGCTCAGGAAATGGGGTGGTGGACCCCCTCGGTCCGTCGATAAAAGCGTATTTAAATGACGAGAAGTTTGTGAACGGCAGCATTACCAATGACCGGCCCTTATTGATCTTAAAACTGGCCGATTCATCCGGTATAAATATACTTGGAACGGGTATCGGGCACGACCTGGTAGCAGTTCTTGATAATGATCAAAAAAACCAATATGTACTGAACGAGTTTTACGAGGCCGACCTGAATAATTTCCGGCAGGGAATGGTGCATTTTCAATTGCCGGTATTAGCGCCCGGGTCGCATACATTGAGCATAAAAGCCTGGGATGCAGCGAATAACTCAGGAGAAACCGCCCTCAATTTCAGGGTGATTAGCGAACAGAATTTTGCGTTGGATCACGTATTGAATTATCCCAATCCGTTTACAACGCATACCACCTTCTGGTTCGAAC
>NZ_JBJMLX010000133.1:0-13077 GCF_045805085.1 Niastella sp. | reverse complement strand
TGGGATTATATAAGCGGTACGTTCCGTTGCACTTTAAGTTGTTATATTCCATTAAAATTGGAGCATGCGTTTTTTGCTGTTACTCCTCTTGCTTGGGTTAACCGGGGCTGGTCAGGCGCAACTGTTAACGGGGGTATGGGGTGGAATAAGAACTCAAAATACTGGTGGTTGCTTTCCCGAATATTCAACGGAACTGCATATAATTTATATGCAAAACAACTCGTTTATTGGTAACGTATACAGTTACGACAACGAGCGGTACACCAAAATAAACTTTACCGGCAAGTTTAACCCGCTTACCAAACGCATGGTGATCATTGAGCATTCTGTATTGCAATATAATGTTCCTGATAGCTGTATCCCCTGCATAAAAACATACGATCTCACTTTTACAAAGAGTGGCGAAGGCAACGAAACGTTGCGGGGCGAATGGCGCGGTCATGAAATGGGCAATAACAACAATTGCCAGCCTGGTAAAATCTCCCTGGCACGGGTAGCCAAATCCATCTTCCCAATTGATGTATACCAGAACGATACCCTGGCCAGATTACAAAAGAACCTGAAATTGAAAAACCGGGAAAAAGACCTGGTACAAACGCTTGCTGTTGATACTTCCTTTATAAAAATTGAATTGTACGACAATGCCGAGATCGATGATGATACGGTAACCGTATTTCTTAACAATACCCTGCTGTTGTACAAAAAACGACTTACCAACAAACCGCTGGTATTGAATATAACAGCCTTTCCCAATACCGAATATGAGCTGATGATGTATGCCGATAACCTGGGCCGCATTCCCCCCAATACCTCGCTGATGGTTATAACAGCCGGCCGAAAACGCTATCAGCTGCACCTGTCGTCGAGCGAAGAGAAAAGCGCCGTGGTACGGTTTAAGTATGAACCGCCCCTTCATTAATGTGATTAGAACTTGAAGTTCCAGGTTACAGACGGAATGATAGGGAACAGCGATACCTGCTCGGCTTTTATGGTTAAGGAGCCGTCGTACGGGCTACCATCCTGGCTGAAGTAAATAAAATACGGGTTCAACCTGCTGTATACATTGTAAATGCTGAACACCCAGTTTGTTTGAAATTTGGCATCGGGCCGGGTACGAGGCGTATAAACAGCTGAAATATCCATGCGGTGACAAGGCGCCAGCCGGTATTGATTGATGTGGCTATACTCCTGGGTTAGTATGCCCCCCACCACATAAAAACGCTCAGGTAAGGAAACCGCGTTGCCACTGCCATATACAAACACACCTGATATTTTCCATTTTTTATTTAACTGGTACGTGGCCACCACCGACAGGTCGTGGCGGCGATCGTATTTGGATGGATACTTAAGCCCTTCGTTCAGGGTATCAAACTGGCGCCAGCTCCAGGAGAGCGTGTAACCGATCCAGCCGGTAAGCCTGCCCTTTGTTTTATTAAGGAACAACTCCGTTCCATAGCTCCAGCCTTTTCCAAAAACAAAATCATTCTCCGGGTCTTTTAAGGTGGGGGTATAGCCTTCGCGGTATTCTATCTGGTTGTTCATTTGCTTGTAATACACTTCCAGCGAAGTCTCCAGCATATTATTGCTGAAGTTTTTGAATAATCCGGCCGCATATTGCCAGCTTTCCTGTGGTTTTACCCGGTAGGTGCTGGGCACCCACAGGTCGGTTGGCAGGGTTGAACCGGCATTGCTAACCAGGTGTATGTATTGCAAATTGCGGGTAACCCCTGCTTTTAAAGAAGTTTCATCGTTGATGGCATAGCGCAGGGTAAACCGCGGTTCAAACCCATCATAGGCTTTTACCGGTTTATTGTGGCCGTAAGATATACTGTCAGACTTGTTGCCATTTATATCGGTAGAAAATATTTTGTAAGTTCCCAGTTGTACAAAACGGCTGTACCGCAAGCCGGCGTTTAATTTAATGCGGTCGCTGATGTCCCATTCATCCTGCAGGTAAATACCGGATTCTCCGGCATATTTTCTCAATGCATTATCGGGCGTGAACTGGTTATCGCCCTGGTTACCGCTCAATACGTTCGGGGTGAAGGTATGGTAGGTAAAAGCGGCGCCAAAGCGGACCTTATGTTGGGTGGATGGATAAAAATCAAAATCGGTTTTAGCGTTCCAGTCGTGAATGCCGGATGATAGTTTTATGTTGAAATCGTTTTGCGCGGCGCCAAATGAAAACGCATAATCATTATATACCAGTGTGGTATTGGCAAACAGCTTGCGGTTGAATACATGGTTCCAACGCAGCGTGGCCGTTGAATTGCCCCAGGGAATATCGGCCTTGAATACGCGGCGTGCGTTGCGATAGGTAAATACATCCCGGCCAAAATAACCGCTCAGGTACAGGCGGTCTTTATCGGAGAAAATATAATTCACCTTGGCATTGAAATCATAGAAGTAATACCCCGACCCGTAAAAATCATTATTGGGAGAAATGAATGGTTTTACCAACAGATCGATGTAGGTGCGCCGGCCTGAAATGATAAAGGATGATCTATTCTTTTTAATAGGACCCTGGATCGAAAGCCGGGAGGCGATGGCCCCTATTCCACCCTCTACTTCAAATTTGTTCAGATTGCCTTCTTTCATGGCCACATCGAGCACTGAAGAAAGGCGTCCGCCATACTGTGCCGGCATCCCCCCTTTTATAAGGGAGATGTTCTTGATGGCATCTGAGTTAAAGATGGAGAAAAAACCAAACAGGTGACCCGTGTTGTATACAATGGCGTCATCGAGCATGATGAGATTTTGATCGGGTCCCCCGCCCCGCACATACAACCCCGTATTGCCTTCACCGGCATTGCGCACACCCGGCAGCAATTGCAGGGTTTTTAACAGATCGGTTTCGCCCAGCAACACCGGTACCGATTTCACCTGGGTTATCGACAGATCTATTTTGCCCATTTGCGCATTTCTTACATTCTCATCGCGTTTGCGGGCCGATACGATAACTTCCTGTAAAACGGGTTTTGTTGAAAGGTAAAAACTTTGTTCAACGTTTTTGTCGAGCGTGATCTGCTGTTCTACCGGCTGATAGCCGGTAAAAGTAATCAGTACGGGGTAGGCGCCCCGGGGTAATGTTATAGAGTAGAATCCAAACTGGTTACTTACAATGCTTTTGCCATGTCCATTTACAGCCACCGTAGCGCCGATAAGTGTTTCACCCGATAAAGAGTCGCGCACATAACCGCTCAGTGTAAATTTTTCCTGCGCTGTTGCAAGCAACACACTACATAAGCCAAATACTATAGCAACCAGTTTGGTCATTTGCTGCAATTTTCCGTTATCTAAAAACCGGTTACCCGGCCGATAGCGTAATTACTTCGAGTAGTCGATTGAATCTTCTACGCTGCCGCAAGTCATCATTTTACTACCGAAGTAGGGGTTTTTTATATCCCTTTCATAGCTGATCCAATATGCACCCTGGTTGTTAAAGGCCATTGGGCAGTATTCCCAATATAACTTTTTACCACTGTACCGAACGGTACGGGTAAGGGTCCACATGGCATCTGCTATATTTCCGAATTCTTTACGCTTTCCTTCAATGTCTTTCTCTGCTACCAAAGCCTGTGCCGAACCTGTAATGGTGCTGGTATAGGTTAGTGCGGTTTCTTTTATTACCCCGGTACTATCGCCTTTTATTTCATTTACTTTCAGACTGTCGGCGGCTGTACGCAAGGTTTGCGCAGCGGCCGTTGCTTTTGCGGCATCACTGGCCACCAGGGCATCCTTTAAATCGATGTATGCATTAATTAATTGGGTGAACGACTGGTTAAAGGAATCGGAATTGTTGGCAATTGAAATGGGTTGTTGTTTTTCTTCGACCGTCCCGACAGCCGATTTATCGTCTTTTCTACTATTGCAAAAAAAAGGCCTTGCGATTAAAATAATAGCGGCAAGTACAATAACTACGACTAACGTTTTTTTCATCCTTTTAAATTTATATGCGTTTCTGTTTCCCGGGGTGGCAGGTTTTTACCGAAATAATCCTGCCGGATTTAAGGTCGCAAAGCTTATTAACCTGTTAACATACCAAAGATAAAAGAATAACCTTACATTACTGCCTCATAAACAGGTGATTTAGAGCATAAAACCGGACTGTTTTTTTATAATTGCCATCTTTTCGGGAACACTTCCCAATCGGCCCGAATTGTTATATTTTTGCACCTCATTTGAAGTAAAATTTATGCTGGCAGGATTAACGAACGTAACTTTTGAATTTGGAGCCCGGGCAATTGTAGAAGATGCAACCTGGCATATTCAACCCAACGAACGTATAGGTTTAATTGGTTATAATGGTACTGGTAAATCAACTTTGCTAAAATTACTGGTGGGGCAATACCAGCCCTCGGAAGGTACGGTTGAACGCAGCCGCAGCACCTCTATCGGGTATTTGCACCAGGACCTGTTAAGTTTTGATACGAACGATAGTATACTGGGGGTTGCTTTAGGCGCTTTTGAACGCGTAATGCAACTGGAAAAGGAAATTGAAGAACTGGGTAAAGAACTGGAAAACACAAACAGTGGCAGAACCCCGGCGCAGGAGGATGCCCTGTTACACAAATATTCCGACCGGTTACATGAAATGGATACCCTCGACGGATACAACATTCACCATAAAACAGAGGAAGTGCTGCAGGGGCTTGGCTTCTCCAACGCCGATCTGCAACGGCCCTACAAGGAATTCAGCGGGGGCTGGCGCATGCGGGTGCTGTTGGCGAAAATGATCCTGCAACAACCCGATCTGTTGTTGATGGACGAACCTACCAACCACCTTGACCTGCCTTCTATTGAATGGCTGGAAAAATACCTGGTGCATTACCAGGGTTCTGTGGTGATCGTGAGCCACGATAAGTATTTTCTCGATCGTATGGTAACCAAAATCGTAGAGGTTTACCAGCGGCAACTACACGTTTATAATGGTAATTATTCCTACTACGAATCAGAAAAAGTACAGCGGGTAGAATTACAACAACGGGCGTTTGAAAACCAGCAGGATTATATTCGCCAGCAGGAACGTTTTATTGAGCGGTTTAAAGCCAAGGCCAGTAAAGCGGCTGCCGCACAAAGCGCCATGAAACGACTTGATAAGCTCGACCGCATCGAGGATGTGGCTATTGAACGGCCCAATATCAAGATCAACTTCCAGGTTGACAAAGTGCCCGGGAAAGTGCTGTGTGAATTAAAACATATTACCAAGAAATTCGGCGACATCGAGATCGTTCATGACGCCAGTGCTGAAATAAACCGGGGCGACAAGATCGCGCTCATTGGAGCCAACGGGAAGGGTAAATCAACTCTGTTGCGCATTATTGCCGGCGCCGAGTCATTTGACGGAGAGCGCAAATGGGGCCATAATGTAGAAGAAAGCTTTTACGCCCAGCACCAACTGGAGAGTTTGAATGTAAACAACACCCTGCTCGATGAACTGAAAGGAGCCGGCAGTCAGAAAACCGAACAGGAACTGCGCACCTTACTGGGTTGCTTTTTATTCGGCGGCGACGACGTTGATAAAAAGATCAAAGTATTGAGCGGGGGCGAAAAAGCCCGCGTGGCCCTGGCAAAAACCATCATCAGCAAGGCCAACTTCCTGATGCTCGATGAGCCTACCAACCACCTGGACATACATTCCGTAGAATTATTGATAGAGGCACTGAAAAAATACGAGGGCAGCCTAATACTGGTAAGCCACGACCGTTATTTTGTTTCAAAACTGGCCAATACCATCTGGGAGATCGATAACAAAAAGATAAAATCATTCCCGGGAGGTTTTGAAGAATGGAGTGAATTCAAAGAAAGACAAAAAGCAAATGGAGGGCCTGCCGGAAAAAAGTCGGAAGCCGGTAATCAAAAAGCAGAGCCGGCTGCACCAAAACAGGAAGTGACAGCGCCAAAACCCCAGCCGGTTGTGGATAACAAACCACAGCCAGCCAACGTTAAAGAACCGATCAATAAAGAGCAGAAAAAAGAACTGCAGAAACAGCAAAAACTGTTTCAGCAGCTGGAAGAAAAAATAGCCCAGTTAAACCAGCAAAAAGCAACGCTGGAAGCGCAGTTAACGGCGCCGGATACTTATTCCGACAGGAATAAATTTGTGCAAACAGAAACAGATTATAAAAAAGTGAGTGACGAACTGTTGCGGATGAATAAAGAGTACGAAGAGGTGTTTGAGAAGATTATGGAACTGGAATCGAAATAACCATCCCATGAATATAACTATCCGTAAAGGCGTAGAAGCCGATTACCCGGCCGTTATTGAGCTTATCCACCAGTTTGCACTGTACCAGAAAGCACCTGAAAGTGTAACAAATTCAGCGGAACAAATGAAAGCAGACAACAATTTGTTCCAATGCTTTGTTGCTGTAGATGAAACAAACAGGATCATTGGTTACGCAGCCTGGTTTTTTGCTTATTTCTCCTGGACAGGTAAAGCGCTTTATCTCGATGATCTGTATGTAGTGGAATCAGCCCGCGGAAAGGCCATTGGCACCCGGCTGCTGCAAACAGTGATTGACCACGCAAAGGCCACCAATTGTGTAAAAGTACGCTGGCAGGTTTCCAACTGGAACAAACCCGCCATTGCATTCTACCGGAAAATGGGCGCCCTGATAGACGATGTTGAAATGAACTGCCACTTTGAATTACAACATTAGGTTTCCCCAAACCACAATATTTGGGGAGATTTGATAAATATTAAAACGCATACCCGAAATCAATTGTGGGGGTTACAGATGTTTATATTCAAACGCTACAAACCAGGGTTGGCCTGGTTATCTTTATTCCTGGTATTTCAATCCGCTTCAGCCCAATTGCCAGCTCCCCGTCCCAAAATTGGGGTAACCTTAAGTGGTGGCGGCGCCAAAGGACTGGCGCATATTGGTATTTTAAAAGCCATTGACAGTGCCGGATTGAATGTTGATTATATAACCGGCACCAGTATGGGCAGCATCATCGGCAGTTTGTACGCCATTGGTTATTCGGCCGACAGCATTGAAAAAATTACTCGTAGCATCGATTGGGACCTGCTGCTAAGTAACTCGGTTTCCCTCCGCAGCATTTTCATGGAAGAGAAAGACGAGTATTCGAAATATGTAATTGAATTGCCCTGGCAAGCCAATAATTTCCGTTTGCCCAGCGGTTTGTTACAGGGACAGGAACTGTGGTTGAAATTCTCCGAGCTTTATTTCCCGGTTTACCAGCAAAAAGATTTTTCGAAATTCAGTATTCCCTTTCGTTGTATAGGTACCGATGTGGGTACCGGCGAAGCCATAGTGATGAAAGATGGTGAGATCATTTCGGCCATCCGTAGCAGCATGGCCATTCCCTCGGTATTTACAGCCATTGATTTTAAAGGCAAGCGCATGGTCGATGGCGGTATTGTGCGCAACTTTCCCGTACGCGATGTAAAGGATATGGGCGCCAACATTGTCATTGGCAGTAACGTGGCCAGTGGATTGCTGCCATCTGATAAAGTGCGTAACGCCCTGCAGATCCTGTTGCAGATTGCCTTTTTCCGCGAAGCCGAAGACGCCAAAACCGAAGTACCGCAATGTGATATTTATATTCCCTTTAAACTGCAGAAATACACCATGGGTAGTTTTGGCGAAGGCCATGCCATTCTTGACTCCGGCATTGTTGAAGGGCGTAAACTATATCCGCGGTTTAAACAGCTGGCCGATTCACTGAATGCTATTTACGGCGCCATGGAGATCAACAGGAACCGGCTGCCACTGGTGAGCTCGGCCGTTATTTCTTCCTACGAAGTACATGGGGTAGATAGAACTTCCTCTGAATTCTTTGTGCATACCATGGACCTGGAACTTAACAAATCGTATACGGCGCATAAGCTGTCGAACATGGTACGCCAGGCGTATGGCACACGGTATTACAGCCGCATTATTTATTCGTTGGAACCACAGCCTGATGGCACCAACAAGATCGTGTTTGAAGTGACGGAGAACCCGTTTACGTTTGCGAAGCTGGGCATACATTACAACCGATTTACAGGGATAGGCATCATTGGGAATTTAACAGCCAGGAATTTTTTCATTGTCAATTCGCGGAGCCTGGTTACCGTTAATATTGGTGAAAGCTTCCGTATTCGCGGCGAACACCTGCAATACCTTGGCCGTTTGAAGAATTATGCCCTGGTGGGTGAAGCCCAGTTCGACCGGTTTGATGTGAACTCATATGACCAGTACAAACAGGACGGCTTATACAAACAAACCGTTGCCAGGATCGGTGAAAAATTCCAGTTCTCCCCTTCCCGAAGCTTTTCTATAGGGGCCGGTCACCGCTTTGAATGGGTGCATTACACCCCCAAAATAACAAATAGTATTGACCTCAAGGGCAGTAATAACTATAATACGTTGTATACATTTGTAGCGTTTAACTCCCTGGACCGTACCATATTTACCCGTAAAGGCGTAAAGCTGTATGGTGAAGCAGGCCGGGTATTGGGGCAACACCCCGACCTTGAATTTTTACAAAATGGCGAACCCCTGCCCGATTCATTAAGCATCAGCACCCATCCCTATTGGCGCACTGTACTCGATGTGGAAAGTTATATCCCTATTAGCAGGCGCACTACGTTACTCTTAAACGGACAGGGCGGCATCAACTTCAACTATACCCGCAATGCGTTGAATGAATTTGCCATCGGTGGGTTAACAAAAGTATTCCGCAACCAGATCACTTTTGCCGGTTTGCAGGAAGGAACGTTGTACGCGCCAACGGTAGCCATGTTGCAAGGTGGTGTTCGGGTAAATTTATTTACCAATAACTATCTCATCGGCAAGGCCAACATATTGTTCACCAATTTCATCAGCAGAAGTGAATTCTTTAAGAGCAATCCCAATTTCCTGTCGGGTTATTCATTGACCTATTCGTACAACTTTGCCCTGGGGCCGCTCGATATCAGCACCATGTACTGCGACCAAACCCGGAAGCTGCAATGGTATATAAACCTGGGTATTCCTTTTTAATGAAGTTTTATTCTTCCACCATTTCCTCGTGTGCTTTTATAAAATCACTCACGAGGTAACTGATCAGTTTACCGGTGGTTTCATTGCTACGGCCATCAGCCAGGCGGGTAGCGCCTTCGCAAATATGTAAATAAGCTACCTGGCTTTCGCGGGCAGCCAGTGTTATATACTGACGGGCGTGCAGGGCTGAAATGCCGGAGGGCGTTATGGCGCTTGACAGGGTGTTTTCAATGCTGTCCAGATCCAGTTCAATACCGGTATAGTTCTCTTCGGTAAAATTGGTGGCGTGGGCTATGGCCTGGATAAAATTCCTTTTCTCCAGAATGAAAATATCTTCGTAGGTAATGAAGTCAAGAAAGGGATTGTTTACAATATCGAGCCATACGTTTTGTGGCAGGTAATTTTCGTGCAAACCAACCACGCAGTATTTCTGTAAATAGCCATCTTCTTCGGCATAGCGGAAACCGTTGCCGCTGTGACGGCCTTCAGATGGACGGAAATCGGAATGCGCATCGAGGTTAATGCAGTTTATTTGCGCCAGCGGTAAAAGGCCTGCTTTGTGTAAGCCTTTGGCCGCCCCTTTTATCAAAGGATAGGCATTGTTGTGACCACCGCCGATAGCAATGGGTATTTTACCATGCGTTGTAATGAGCTTGGTGAGTTCCTCTACTTCTTCATCGATCGTAACCACTGCATGCCGGTAGGCATCTATCTTTTCTTCATAGCCATAGGCATTTTGCTCTATCAATTCACCGAGATCGCTGAAATTAAACTGCCCCAGCAGAATGACCTCTTCTCCATTCAAAAAATCATTGCTTTGCAGGTTTAGAAAGGCCGACAAAAAAGGCATCCAAACAGAATCGGCGCCACCGGTACCATGGTTGGCGCGAATGCCAATATCTTCCGGAATTCCAAACACTACATACTTTGCCGTCGATTGCTGCAAATCCGTTTCCCAGGTATTTTTATCGGGTAGTATGTGCACAGTTTCACCCAGTTTGGTTTCAAACCGTCGGATCCTGGTAAGATTCAGCACATCGTGCTTGCTGTAGAATTTGAAATGTTTAGTCATATAGCCGAAGATTGAAATATTGGTTAATTGTTGATATTATGCTGTTGCTGTTTTTTCCGGATCCGATCTGCGCTTGCGTGGCCTGATAAAATCAAGCGGATGACTACGGAAATACTTCCATAGGATCTTTAAAAAGCCAGGATAATCTTTTAAATGAATACCCCTTGACCGTACCGCTACAAAAAAAGCCAGAGAAAAGCTAACCAAAAAATTCAGGAACCCGATGCCTAACACACCTGCCACCACATTGGCCAGGTACCGGAAATTCATATGCTCCCATCCTATGCCATAAGCGCCCAGGGAAGTGTTGGCGGCTGAAATGGTAATATGTCTGATATCGAAAGGTATACCAAATATCTTTCCGATGATGCCGGCCATGCCAAGAAAAAAACCTAATGAAATGTTTCCGGCCAAACTACCTCCGTGCGCATTCACATAATCAGCTATTTTCTGTAGCCGGCTGGCTGGTAACGACATTCTCAAAACCGGGTGTTCTGTAAGCCGTTTATCGATACGGCCGTAATTTATTTTGTTTTGAACATAGCCGGCGATTATACCACTCAAAAAAAGAAAGAACCCCGTATTGCAGGCATATAATAAAGAAAGGCTTTGCCAGGGGTGTTGGTCCTGCAATAGCTGTGCTGCTTTTTCGCGCCCAATCAGCGGGTGACCCGTTGCCAAATCGTACAGCCAGGCCAGCAAATAAGTTACGGGAAATACGATGATGAGGTTACCGATAAAAGAAGCGATCTGGCTGCGGCTTACTTTCGATACTGTTACTGCCAGGTTATATAAATTAGGCGGATCGTCGGTCTTTCTCGCATCTAACGAACTGGCTACTGCACTGGCTGTAAAGGCCGGTTGTTTGGTGGCCAGGGTAGCGCCGGTTTCTTCAATTGCTACAAAACCCAGACTGTAATTAACGCTGTAAACAAACCCATGCCAGAAGGGCGCCATCTGTAGCATGGCCAGTAGGTTTTTTAAAATGGCTACAAAGCAAATGATCAATCCACCCCACATGGCGCTGCCGATCATTTGAAAATACTCCAGTGGCGATGCGGTAATGTACTTACTTCCCTTCTTGCCTTTGTGTTCGGCAATCTGATAGGCCAGATAGCCGGTAGTTTGGGATAGAAATTCCCTGATACTGTTCTTCCTGTTCTCGTTGCGGATTACAGCCATGAACAGGTTGGCGAAGCGGTTTATGTTGATCTTTTCATCGGCATCTGCAATGTCAAGCAGCAAATTCATCCGGTTCAGTTTCTGTTCAATCTGGTACAGGATGAATGTTTGTGATAAGCTGGTGCCTTTATCTGCTGTTTCGTCGCGCAACACCTGAACAAGTTCACCACATGCTGCCAGTACCTCGCTCAATTGCCTGGCCAGGTCCTGTATGGATTCCGGCCCCTGGTGTTCCCGCAGGATCCGTTCTTTTATCTGGTACACCAGGTGTTGTTGTGCGGCAAATGGATTGTTCGGTGGTTGCCATTGCGCCGGGGTATTATGGGTAATTTCATTTTCCCAACCCAGCTGCGCCACGCGGGCGCTCAGGATCTGTAAGGATAATACCGCCTGTTTGATAATAACCGGGTCGTTGCCTGAAAATGAAATGCCGATCAATTCAAAGAAATGCATCCATTTGTCCCGGCCCAGTTGTTCAACCCACTCATAATCGGTATGTTTAAAAAAGATGCGGTTCAACAGGTATAAGAAATCGTTCGGGTCTTGGGCGGCGGGTAAAAACTTATGTTTTAAGCGGGCGAATAACTCCCGGCCTGCACCCCGCGTAATGGTGATACCGCTTTCAGTAAGCATGGGCACCAGGTTGCTGTTGATCAACTGCGCCATAATAGCGGTGCGCAGATTGTTCAGCACAGCAGGATGCTGGTGTACAAACTGTATGGTTTCTGCAAATTTCCTTTGTACGTTCTCAAACTCCGACAGGCGCGGCCTAATCATTGCCACAAATGCCACCAAGTAATCGAGGGCCTCTTCCCGATCTTTGATTGAAACGGAATGGCCTTTCGCCAGGAACTCTTTAACCAGGTTGACTTTTTTCTTTCTTTTAAACATTGCTCGTTTTTAGTTTCCTACACCCATTGCCCTTCAATCATTACGCGCTCAATTAAATTCGAACCAAATGAATACGGGATATATGCCAGTGACGGTACTTGTTTAGTGAGTATAAGACTGGCTTTTTTTCCAACAGAAATACTTCCCAACTCATCCGCACATTCCATGGCCCAGGCGCCGTTTAACGTGGCGGCGTTTATCGCTTCCTCAGGCAGCATTTTCATTTGAATACAGCTCATATTCACCACGCCGTTCATATTACCACTTGGGGAAGAACCGGGGTTGAAATCGGATGCCAGGGCAATGGCGCAGCCTGCATCTATGAGCGCCCGGGCCGGTTGAAACGGCATTCTTAAAAAGAAAGCCGCGGTTGGTAACAGGGTACCAATGGTGTCTGCGCCGGCCAATGCTTTTATCGAAGGTTCATCCATGGTTTCCAGATGATCTACACTTACGGCGCCCAGGGCCACACCGGTTTGTACCCCACCCGATAAATTCAACTGGTTGGCATGGATCTTTGGTTTTAAACCATACTGCCTACCAGCCTTGCAGATCAGGGCCGTTTCTTCCGGTGAAAAGAAACCCGTTTCGCAAAACACATCGATATAATCGGCCAGTTGCTCCCGCCCGATAACGGGCAGCATCTCTTGTATGATGAGATCAATATATCCTTCGTGATTCTCTTTATACTCCACCGGATACGTATGTGCGCCCAGGAAAGTAGCTTTAATGGTGACGTTTGATCGTTCACGCAATTTCTTTATTACCCGTAGCATTTTCAATTCTCCCTCAACGGTAAGACCGTAGCCGCTTTTTATTTCAATGGATCCGGTTCCGAGCTTTATTATTTCCTGCAGCCGTTTGTGAGATTGCCGGAATAATTCGTCTTCAGAAGTCTCGTTTAATTTTTTGGCAGAGTTTACGATTCCCCCACCCTTC
>NZ_JBJMLX010000132.1:0-8857 GCF_045805085.1 Niastella sp. | reverse complement strand
TACATTGGCCGTAGTGGTTGAAGCAAAAGCCTGGCCCACTTCAATACCCTTGAAAGTGCTATTGGGGTCGGCTGCGGCGTCATAAAAGTGGTGGATCTTGTTGTTGAGCACCTGCATATTTATATTAGGCTCAAACAGCGTAATTCCACTTGCACTGTTATCGAACGGGGCGCTTACATCATTGCCCTGTACCAGCAGGTTATCGTTGTAAAACAAATAAATACCCGAGTTCCAGAAACCGGAGATCTTATTATCGATGAGTTGGTTACCCTTCATATAAACAACGGGGTCGGTAGGCGTTGGTACACTTGAAAGGGTAATACCGGTAAATCCGCCCGTGATGACATTATTAACGATCACGTTGCTATCGCAAAGACTGAGCCCTTGCGCAGAAGCAAAATCTACAGACCCGTTGATAACTATGCCTTCATTATTTTGCGGCACATTGGTATTGACGCCGTTCAAAATAGTACAATTTCGAATGGTATTGTGGTTGGCATCATTTACAATGTGCACCCCTACTCCAAACTCAGCATTGGTAAGCGCCGTGGGAACGATCTTCAGGTTATCGATGGTCACGTAGTTAACATGATTCAGCATAACCAACTCCCGGTTAAAGGCGTCAGTTGAAAGATAAGTAAGCGTAACACCATTACAATTGAAAATAAGCGGTTTGGTAGCGGAACTTTTAATATCTTCTATTAAGAGGATACGCTCATTATACGGACCACTACCTGCTGCCACCGTAACAGTAACGGCGCCGGTAAGGCCACCAGACAGGAAGGTCACACAATCATTAAATGAATTGAAGGTTCTGCCGGCTGTTGGTTGTCTGCTATCGATGGTATAATTTCCTGAGATCTGAGCCTGTAGCATGCTAACAGGTGCACACAGGCAACCAATCACAATGATCCTTACTACAAATAAATTACAATACGAACGCAGGCGTTTCAAAATACGCATAGCAGTAGAATTGGTTTTTTAATCTGAACGCTCAACGTGTAACAGGTTGGGCGTTTTATTATGTCGCTTAAAGTTATTGCAGTGTTAACCGTGTTACCCCAATGTTAACAGCCGAAACAAAAAACAGTGGTTTTGCACTATTGGAATCGGCAAACGTGAAACGGCAAACGGCAAACAACTCGCGATCTTTGAGATTAATATACGATCTTGCATCACCGGTAAATTCTCTGCCTTCTGCCTTACCTCACAATCATTACCATACCAGATATAGTACCATGTCCACCTTCCTTCGGTTGAATAACATAATAGTAGGCGCCGGTTGGTAATGGCGTACCATTTATATCGCCGCGCCAGGGATTGCTGTAACCGGTGCTTTTGAATACGATCTGACCCCAGCGGTTAAATACCTGTACGGTTGCATTCTTGTAATCTTCGAGCCCCGGAATACGCCAGGTATCGTTCTTGCCATCCCCGTTTGGAGTAAAGGCATTGGGAACTTTCAATTCCTTAAACACTTTCAACAACATGCTGTCTGTGCTGGAGCAACCCTTTTCACCGGTAGCAGTTATGTAATACCGTTGGGTTTCCGCAGGCGAAGCCATGGGTTGTAACTGGTTGGGGCTCGATAAACTCGTTGGGGGCGACCAGGTAACAGTAGCGATAGCCGGGGTTACCGTTGCGTTTAACAGTACGGCCTTACCGGGTTCTGTTATCAGATCCGGTCCGGCATCAACCACGGGCGTTGCGTATATTTTTACCACGGTGGAAGCGGTATCAGAGATACAACCTTCACTGCTGGTAACAGTCATGGTCACTGTATAGGAACCGGCTTGTTTATAGATTTTGGAAGGATTAGCTGTTGTTCCGGTAGTGCCATCGCCATAAGTCCATTTATATTTGGCGCCGGTGGCATTACCTGGCAGCGTACTTTTATCAGTAAAGCCGAAGGATGTTCCGGCACATTGTTCAGGATTGCTTACCCCAATACCGGCAACAGGTCTGTCGGCAAAAGTAGCAATGGTGGTAGTTATTGAATCTGCACATCCCTGGTCTGTTGTAACAACCAGTTTAACCGGATAGGAGCCGCGAGCCGCATAGTTATGCGTGGGATTCTTATCGGGCGCGGTTCCACCATCTCCAAAGTTCCAGCCATATTGTAATGTACCGGTAAACACCCCTGGAACCGTGGTTTTGTTTACAAAAATGGCAGTGCCATTTGGCATACACACTACAGCAGGCGGATCAAATGCGGCTTTAGGCATAGCCGGTATGCTTACTGTTTTGGTGGCCATGCCGGCACAACCATCGCTGCTTCTGAAGGCCCACATGTTTACGGTAAAAGTTCCACCGGCCGCATAGGCCTTGTTTGGCTGCATTACATTGTCAGACGTTTTATCGCCAAAATTCCAGAGCCATTTATCAATCAATGGGTCAGTAGAGCTGGCGGTAAAGGCAGTGGTTTTCGTAGCACAATCCGGCATCGCCGTAAAATCGGCTGTAGGCCCCGGTAATACCTTTACTTCTACAATTATCTTTTCACTGTTGGTACAATTATCAATAGAAGGCGATACAATGGTTATCGGCACATAATAAGTGCCAACTCCAGGCGCCATGGCCGGTAAGGGTTGTTTATAAACATTGTAGGTTTTTCCATTTATCACTTCCGTACCATCAAGTACCGGGTTTGAGTAATTGATATTACCATTGGGTTGAAAACCCGGCAAGGTGCCGTATCCCCAAATAATCCCGGTTACATTATACAATGTTTTTACTGTAATTGAAAAGGGTGTATTAGGACAGGTATAAGTATTGGCAGTGGAGCTGCTGTCGTTTTTAACTTCGGTAATGTAGGTGAGATTGTTCACGTAACTGCCCGCATTATAACCATAGCTTTCGTGATCACCCAAACCATAAGCGATGGCATTGAAAGCCGAATCGCTGCGCACGTTATGCTGGGCCGCAGTTTTCGGAAATTCTTTTACTACAACTTTATAACCGGGTAAACCGGGACAATCGAGCACAAGATCCAGGGCGGTACCAGCGCCGGGTGTGCTGCCATCTATCGACAGGGAGTTTATTCCATTCTGGTGAATGGTGAGCATTAAATAATTGTTCAGGATATTTTCCTTTTCGGCGCTGTAGAATGAAACATTTGTGATAGCCTGTTCCATCGGGCTCAAAAAGATCATTTCGGGATCGTTGTAACTTGTAGAACTGGTGTTACAACCTTCCTGGGAAACGATCAACTGGGCAACCATGATTGGTTTATCGGCTGTAATATATTGCGGTGTATTAGCGGCGAAATCGTAAAAGTAACCATACTGGTCCATGCTGGTCTGCTTAACGCCGTTTACAAATACCTGCGTTAATTTATCGCGCACATATACACGGAAACGGTTTACTCCTGGCACGTTAATATCATCGGTGTTGGCAGTAATGCCTGCTAGGTAACGCGCACCCCAGGCTGTGGCCGGAAAAACCTGTTGCATAATAAAATCTCCGCTGGGAAGTCCCGCACCTGAAGGACAGATCACAGTACGGCTGCTTCCTGAAAACACGGAAACAGGGTGGCATTTGCCATCGGCCCCGGCAATAGAAAGAATAGTACTGCCCGACATATCATTACCTATACCGCTACCGTTTGTAGCTCCCATTACATTAACGATCTCTCCTTTGTTCAATGCTACTTCAAATGCCTGGTTCCGCTGCACATTACTTGCAGTAGTAAGGGAAGGGTTTATCCGCACCCGGGTATTGTCCTCTGCCGCCACCACGTAAAACCAGGAATGGCTATCAGCATCATAACTCTGACTCGTATTGCAGGAAACATAGGTATAGCCATACGTTTCAACCGGTAACAACATGGCAGCGCCGGAGCTATACTGACCAAACACATGCGCATAGGCAACAATGGGCACATCACTTTCAATATGTATATTCTTTCGGGAAATTCCCTCCCCTACGAGGCGACAATCTTCCGGCCCGGATTTGGGAATGAGATCAGATACCACTACCTGGCCGGGGGCAACAGTATAGTTCCTTACCCAGGAAGTATTGGAAATGCTTACTTTAACATTCGCAGGCTGATCGGCGCTCAGGTATAAAACCATCTCCTGTGCATTGCCGGAATAAAAAAGCGCATTGTGGCCGTAGCCCACCCAAAACTCTCTTCCCTTGTTGGTAAAGTTTTGTCCGAATGACAAAAAGCAGGTACCTGCTAAAATAAATGTCAGAATGACTCTCAATATCAGTTAGCTTTTACCTGCTAATTTATTTTGTACCCGCCGGTAACCGACCAACCCAAAACACCTAAAAGAAAAATAGTGGAAAAGCACTATTTTATTTCGTCAACCCGCTAAATGGTGTTAATTTTCCGTTAACTAGCATACCATGCTTACTTTACCTGGCTTTATCCCATGTTACTGAACACTTGCCTGCCAGCGAAAATCACCATCATTAAAAAAGTATATGTATGTGGCGTAAGAATAGCATTGCAGTTCGCTTATTATGCTTGCTCTTGCTGTGTTGCTGTATGAACCTGTTTTCATTGAACGCCCCTGGCCAGGTCGCTGTTTCTGAAAACACCCGCCAAACGATAGTTACCGGTACACGTCTGAATGACACTACTTCCATAAACGCGGTTATTAAAACAGCCGATGGTTTACGGGAACAGTTTATTGACAGCGCCATGATGCTATACAACCAGACTATGCGCGCCAGCCAACGGCTGCAATACAACTATGGCATGGCTAAAACACTTTTTGGCATTAGCCGCTGCTATAATAATAAAGAGCAAAAAGAAAACTCGGTATCCTATGCCCGTCAGGCCCTGAACTGGTGCTCCGACGACATTCGCGGCCACGAACTCATCGCTTCGGTTTACCTGGCCCTGTCGGAGATCTTTTATTATCAAAACAGATACGACTCCTGCTCCTATTATCGCTATACGGCCCTTCGGGAACTGGAAAACAACAAGGTCACGAACCCCCGCGCGCAAATAGGCGTGCTGTGCAGCATCTTACAATTCTGGCTCAACGCCCATGAAGATATTCACAACGACCTGTATATTCGGGAAGTGGTGCAACGCATCAACAACATTGAACGCAATGCCCTGGCGACCAACGACAGTTCCCTGCTGTTGAAGATCTATTTCCATAAAGGCGGGTATTATAATAATATAGGTCAGAACGACTCAGCCCGCTACTATTGTGAGCGGCACCTGCAATTGGGTCAGGCCATGAAAGCCTCCCTTTCCATGACCATTGCCACCCTGCTCAACATCGGGTTAACGTATATGGATGATAAGCGGCCCGAAGCAGCTTTGCAGTATTATAAAAAAGCCCTTGCCGAAATCCCTGAGCAACGACAAAGCGAGAACAGGTACGTGGTATTTGCCAATATTTTTCAGGGCGAAGCATACGCTATGCAGCACGACTGGAAAAAAGCCATTGCCATTACCGAACCGGCGCTGGCCAGGGCAAACAGTTTCCAGATCATGCACCTCAGCGACCATGCACACAAAACCCTGGCCGATGCCTATGAAGCCCTGGGTCAGTACAAAAAAGCGAATGAACATCGGAAACAATATTCGCAGATACGCGATAGTGTGCAACGGATACAGAAGCTGGAGATGATGTATGACATGGAGGTAAAATACCGGCTGAGCGATAAAGATAAACAACTAGCCCAGCAGGAGCTGGCCATTGAACGGAATGAAAGCCGGTTAAAAACGAAAAATTTCTGGATCATTGCCATTTCGGCCAGTTTCATATTAATTTTGGCCATCGGCGTGCTGATTTACCGGAACAATTTCCATAAACAAACGTTACAAGCGGAAAAAATCCGTAACCTGCGGCAGGAAATTCAAATTGCCAGTCTGCAGGCGATGGTGAACGGGGAAGAAAAAGAACGGAGCCGCATTGCCCGGGAACTGCACGACGGTATTGGAGGTACGCTGGGCGCCATACGAACGCGGGTAAGCGCCATGGTGCGGAAATATAATACCGCCCATACTAATGATGACTTTATCGAGCTGATGCAAATGCTGGAAGAAGCTTCGGCCGATCTGCGCAAAACCGCCCATAACCTGATGCCGGAGATCCTGCTGCAGGAAGGCCTGGCAAAAGCGTCGCTTTTATTCTGCGAACGCCTGCGCAAAGGACACAGCCTGCAGGTTAATACCGAGATCTGGGGAAAAGTAAGGCGGTTGCCCGGCGATGTGGAATTGACCGCTTACCGCATTATTCAGGAGCTGATGCATAATATTCTGAAACACGCAGGCGCCTCGCAAGCCCTGGTTCAGATCGTCTTTCATGAATCGCAACTATGCATTACAGTGGAAGACAATGGCCGGGGAATGCCGGTGGATGACGGTCATAGAGAGGGCATTGGGCTCAGGACCATTCGCGAACGGATAAAATTACTGAACGGACAAATAGATACGGTAAGTACGCCAGGTGAAGGAACAAGTGTGTATATTGAATTGAACCTGGCGACAACAAAACAAAACAGCTTTGAGCAATGACAATTAAAGTAGCCATTACTGATGATCATCCAATTGTAACCAATGGACTGAAAAAGATCCTGGATGATTTCCCCAATATCAACGTGGTAGCGGTATATGCAACCGGCAATGCCATGCTGAAAGATGTTGCTACTGCCATGCCCGATGTAATGCTGCTCGACATGAACCTGCCCGACCTGGAAGGCCCCGACCTTGCCCGTCAGCTGATAAAAAAACATCCTTCCATCAAAATAATTGTGCTCACCAGCAGCGACGTAACCGTGCAGGTAAAAAAAATGCTACAACTGGGTTGCCAGGGTTACCTGCTGAAAGATTCAGATGACAATACCATTGTACAGGCCATTGAAACGGTTTACAACGGCGGTCAATTTTTATCCCCTGTCATACAACAGCAGTTGGTGAACGATATGTTCAGGAACAAAGGCCAGAAACAAAACACTCTGCTCACCCGCCGCGAAAAAGAAGTACTGCAACTAATTACCCAGGAATATACCAACCAGGAGATCGCCGATAAACTGTTTATCAGTCTGCATACAGTCGACAATCACCGCAGCAGCCTGTTACAAAAGCTCGATGCCAAAAACACCGCGGGCCTGGTAAAGAAAGCGATCGAAAACGGGCTGGTAGATTAACGCCGGATCAACAGTTCTCCCGGCCTTCTTTCTTAAAACACATAGTCTAAACAGTTATACAATCCCCGGCCGATGGGAATGCAAACACCGGATGGCATCGGGGATAAATGCCCTGTTTCTACCAGGAATTTTGCTGTTTTGAAAGAGGACGACAACAAAAAAAATATTTTCAAGTTGGATAAAGGTGCTTTTTTTGCACGTTGTAATAAAGCAATTTACAGCTCCATCGCCTTAATTATCAACAAGATTTCTTCAATTGAAATTGATACGGCCGAATTCTCGGTTACCTGTTACTGAGCACGTGTCAAAATATATTTCTGATTTCATAACGGCGAGCAAACCATATTCCCTAAATTTCACTTGCATCGTAACCAGTAACCGTTAGTACGATTACTTTCCAATACTCCCGCTTTAAACCGAACCAGACATTTAAACCTGATTAGCGCAACAATTAAACCTTTCCCATGTACCAAGTTCACCTTTCCCTGAAGGACCTACAGAAGGTTCGCAATGCTGCCCAGATCATCACTGAAAAGATAGAGCAACATTATACTATTCCTGTGCTTGCAGAAATGGTTGACATTCCAGAAAAAAAACTAAAAGCGGGCTTTAAGCACCTCTTTAATAAAGGTGCTTTCAGATACCGCTGCGATTTTCTCTGGAACAGAGTAAAAATATTGTTGTTGGAAGACAGGCCATTGAAGTCGGTAGCCTTTGACACCGGCTTTAAAGACAAAAGCGCCTTAATTAAAGCCTTCAAAAATGAGTTTGGGATAACACCCATTCAGTGGAAAAAAGATCACGAGAACGATGTGATAAAGAATTAAGGCTACTCTCCTTCTGGTATATACGGTCCACCGGTTTCGCCCCAACCCCATTTGGGCATGGGCTCGGCTTTTTGCATTGGGTTCTCAGTTAACTGGGAATTGATCACTGCTATGCGGCTGCCCCACTCCAGGTAGCCCACAAAGGCCGAACGAAATTCGGGATCGCTTTTAAGCCCTGTTTCATCTGCAGTTTGTAACAGCAGGTGCACCCATCGCTGGCGTTTTTCTTCCGTAAGCATTTTACCAATATGCTTACCTATCATCTTTGCATGACTGCCACCTTCATGTGAATATAATTTTTCGCCACCAAACACTTCCGCTACAAAATGGGATACATGTTTTACATGCTCCGGCGACATGTTCCTGAATACTTCACCCAGCAGATCGTCTTTTAATACTTTATCATAAAAGCTTTTGAATAAGGCATCAAAGGTTTCCTGATCGCCTGCCCATTCGAATAAGGTTGGAACGTTTTTCATGTTTCGCTTTTCTGCAAGATACAGAAATAAAAAACCCCGACGTTACAGTCGGGGCCAAGTTTGCATCTTATGAAACAAACTCCCATTACAGAATCACCTTCTTCGCTTCATTCCATCCTGCGTTATCATTGAGTTGCACAATGTACATACCGGTAATATGGTTGTTCATGTTCATGGTTATCCGGTATGAAGCCTGTTGATTATCCTTTTGTCCAATCACCTGGCCATTCATATCGATGATCCGTATAGTTACCTTGTTCTTTATTTCCTGGTTAAATTCAATGTTCACCATATTACCGCTTGCATAGATCTTCGCAGCCTGGGTAGTTTCATTGCTGTGGATGGCTTTTATAGTTGAGTATTCGTATTTGCCATCTATATCTACCTGGCGAATGCGGTAGTAAGCAACAGCCGCAGTCATATTCTTATCGG
>NZ_JBJMLX010000131.1:0-10677 GCF_045805085.1 Niastella sp. | reverse complement strand
TCCCTACACGACGCCTTCCGATCTTGATCACTGGCCATGAAGGTAGTGGCTTGCTATGCCTGCCCGACTGAACATCGCCCGGGCGGCGACAATGGTGAATGGTCAATGCATTAACGTATTCATCATTATCTGTATGAACAACACAAATGTTAGGTTATAATAGCTGCTTAAATACGGGCGGGACAAGGTGTACGGATATAGCTGGGATAAAAGATACGATCAATAACAATTGGCAATGAGCAATTGACAATAAGCAAAGAGATCAATTCCGGGAATCTGCATACAGTATATGAAAGAAGCATGCCAATTTGAAGAAGACAGCTATTTAGCCGGGGGCGACTATGAGATATTTATTTTTTGAATAACTTATTTATTGGCTGCAGCAGCCCTTTCTTCATAATATTCCTTTAGTACATTAAACGCTTTCTTCTTACGGCCTTTTTGATCAATAAGGCCTTTGTTATTCCAGCCTTCCTGGAAGGTTTGATTATTACGGCGGGGCGAACGGAAATCGCACAGGATCCAGGGCGACAAACCGGCAAAGTTATCAGGCATCCGTTTAAACATGGCCACCTGTTCGCGATAATACCATTCCTGGTACTCTTCACTCCAACGTGTTAATGAATCGCCATGAAAGCCTCCCAGCGTTTCAGCGCCGGTTTCACTAATGAAGAAAGGTTTGTTATAAACAACTTCCCAATTAGCAGAACGGCATTTATCAGGCAACCCTGCGTACCAACCCAGGTATTCATTAAAAGCCACCAGATCAACATACTCACCTAACGGATCATCGATCCTGTTTACCCCAGGTTGATAATTCACTTCCAATGCAGCTGATACCAACCGGGTAGAATCGAGCGAGCGGGCAGCGCTGATGAGGTTATGCATAAAGTTGGTACGTACCGGGTTCACCGGTGTTTCATTGCCTACCGACCAAATAATGATACTGGCCCGGTTATGATCCCGGGTGATCATTTCAGTGAGTTGGGTGTGTGCTTTTTCAAATACTTCGGGGCTGGAGAAATCTACCGTCCAGTAAACCGGAATTTCAGACCACACCAGTATGCCCAGCGAATCGGCAGTACGCGTCATATTCTCATTATGCGGGTAATGCGCCAGCGAACCATATTACAACCCAGTTCTTTGGCCTCACCCAGCAATTGCAATGCATCCTGCTTACTGTAGGCCCGGCGCATTTGCTGCGAAATTTCTTCATGAATACAAATACCGCGCATAAACAACGGCTTTCCATTCAACAACACCTGCTTACCCACCACTTCAATTGTGCGGAAACCTATTTTATCATCTATCCGGTCGGTACTGGTATTAATGACGACATTATACAGTTTTGGCGTTTGCGGCGACCAGAGCTGTACAGCAGGTAAATTGAATTGTATGGCTACTTTATCACCTGTTACCGGAAATGCTTTTTTAATTTTCAGCTCCGGTATTTCCACCACCACTTCTTTGGCGCTTTGCCATTCATTGAGCTGCACCCAGCCTTCTACCGGAATATTCTTTAACGCCTTCAGCCCGGCGCCTTTCTTTATGTGCAGGCTATAATCCTGGATAAAGGCAGCTGGCACTTCTACCAGTTGTACATCCCGGGTAATGCCGCCATAGTTCCACCAGTCGGTATTCACGGTAGGCACTTCATCTTTATGTCTTGTGTTATCTACTTTTACCACCAGGTAATTGCCCGCGCTTTTCAGTACAGAATCGGGCACTTCGAAATTGAAAGGGGTAAATCCACCTTTATGTTTTCCCAGTTTTTTGCCATTGAGGTATACATCCGCTTCATAGTTCACGGCGCCGAAATACAGGTATACTTTATTGGCAGGATTGCTCTTTGTGAAATCAAAGGATCTTTTATACCACACTATGCCTTCGTAGTACAGGAATTTTTCAGCCTGCGAGTTCCAGTCGCCTGGAACCTGTAAAGTGTATTTATCGTTGAATTGATGTTCCTTGCGATCGGTTTTATCAACCGGCACATCGGTTGTCCAATAAGCTTCGCGGTCGTTTTCCTTACGCTCCTGGAACCGGTAATCATAAAAACCCGTTCCATAAGGATCGATTATATATTGCCATTTACCATTGAGGCTACTTATTTTTCTTGCCCCTATATCAGTGATTAAGGCAGTTTGGCCAAAAGCAATCGTACTTATGCAAGTTGCTATTGCAACTATTAGATATTTTGATCTCATATGTTTATTTCGTGAATCGGCAATCGGCAACCTTGTCAACTTGTTAACTTGTCAACTGATCAACTATTTAACTAATTCCTTATAACGCTTACAAGCTTCTATAAAGTAATAATCTCCATACGTCAAAGGAACATCTATCTCTGTACCAGCCGGCTTATGCCCTACCCCGTGTTGCAGAATAAAACCACCATTGGCGCCGGCAGCAGCTTTATATGCAGTAGCAGATAAATTTTTAATTATGGTGGCTGCTACATCCCTGTATTCTTTGGCATCCTTGCTTTTTGTATGCTGGCTCAACTCAATAAGCGCCGAGGCCATAACAGCTGCGGCTGATGCATCGCGCAGGGCATTGGGAATATCGGGTGCATTAAAATCCCAATAAGGAATTTTATCGGCCGGCAGGTTTGGATTCTTTAAAATGAAGGCCGCTATATGTTGCGCCTGTTGCAGGTAACGCACATCTTTTGTTTCGCGATAGCAAACCGTATAACCATATAAACCCCATGCCTGCCCGCGCGCCCAGGCCGATTCATTGGCATAGCCCTGTGCAGTTTTCTTTTCTTTTACAGCCCCGGTGTTCATATCATAATTCAACACGTGGTAGGAACTGTAATCGGGGCGGAAATGATTTTTCATCGTGGTATTGGCATGGGCAACGGCAATCTTGAAGAAAGAAGAATCACCGGTAGCCTTTGTTTCTTCAAACAGCAATTCCAGGTTCATCATATTATCGATGATCACCAGGAAGTCGGATGGATCTTTAGAATCCCATGATTTTATACAGCCTACGGTTGGGTTAAACCGGGTGCTGAGCGATTTGGCGCTGTTGAGTAATATTTCCCTGTACTCCGCTGATGGTTTTATGCGATTGGCGTTACCAAAACTGCAGTACATCATAAAACCCAGGTCATGGGTGCCTTTATTAAATTGTTCTTTTTGTAAAATGCTCAGTTTGCGAACGGCTTCGTTGTACAATGCCGTGTCGTGTGTTTGCTCATACAGGTTTAACAAGGTTCCAGGATAAAAACCGCTGCACCACCAACCGGAGTTGCTGTGTTGGGCTTTACCTGTTTGCGGGAAATAGGTTTTGGGAAAGCTGTCGGGCGGCGTTGCTGCCTTTAATACTTTGTATTGCTTTGCCCCATCTTCAAAGTCTGTCTGAATGGTTTGCAAAAGCGGGTTTCTGGAAACTGATCTCTTTTGGGCCTGACAAGCATTGCCAATCGTAATAACGCTTACTAAAATAAAAGGAACAATCGCGTGCACTCTCATGTATAGTTTCAATTTGCGGTCGAAAATAGGAAATTATATAGCAATTTAAAGGTTATAAATAGTAGGCTGTTTTGGTATTATAATAAGCATCCTGTCATTTTAAGCACATGTTTTAAGGTTGAAAAGTTAACAAGTTGACGCGTTGACAAGGTAAAATCCATTACCTGTTACCGGTTTCCAGGCGCAAGCCCATATCAACTTGTTAACTTATCAACTTTTCAACTTCCTGCTTCTTACATCTTACTTCCTACTTCTGCTCTCTAAACAAGCCTTAATACCCATCATTTTGTTCAAGAACAGCATCCTTGTTCAAATCCCGCTCCGACTGCGGAATGGGCAACAACAGGTGTTTGCTGGTTATGCCCAATACCGGGTTAATTTTTTGCGTATTGTATTTAGTAGTTCTGTCAACTAAGGTTTTGGTACGCATCAGGGTCATGCGGCGGTTTTCTTCGGCCAGCAACTCTCGGGCCCTTTCATCCAGAATATAATCCATGGTTACGTCACTCGCAGCTACCGGCGTAGCATTTGCCCGGGCCCTGATCACGTTCAGTGAGGCGGCTGCATCAGTGAGTTTGTTTTGTTTGAACTGCGCTTCCGCCATCAGCAAATAGGTTTCGCCCAAACGCATTAAAATAAAATCCTTTACCATGGCAAACCCAAATGCATCATTCGGATCATATTGATACCATTTGGTTGTATGCGGCGCTATTTTAAATACCGTATCAGCACCCACGTAAGGGATCAGTTGTCCATAACTTGGCTTTCCTGCCGTATTGTAATAAAACTTGTGACGAATATTATATTCCGAATTACGCATGTCGCCTGCTCCGTACAATCCATATACCACCCAATCGGTCAACCGCATTCTGCCAATACCTCTGCCACCCAGTGAATCGCAAATGGTCATATCGGTGATCTGGTAATAAGCAGCCCCCCAGTTACGGCGTTGCTGCGGCGAACCACTATAACCACCCACCACTGAACTGGTATTCTCCAGTTCAAATACCCAGATGGCCTCTTTATTGCCCTGAGCGTAGCGTTGATTGCCATAAATAAACATATCAGAGAAAGGATCACCGGGTTGACTGGCCCTTATACCATAGCGTGCAGTAGTAAGACTGAATTTTCCACTCTGGATGATCGCCTTACATTGTGCTTCGGCCAGATCGTTCTTACCTATGCGCAAATACACTTCGGCCAGTAATTGCTGGCCCATGGCCTTGTTAGCCCGCCCAAACAATTTATTCCTCGCATTTGATTTTTCATTGTCAATGGTGGGCAGTTTGTCAATGGAATAAGTCAGGTCGGCCACTATTAAATTGTTCACGTCATCGAGTGGCGCCCGTACAAAATCAGTTTTTGCTTTGGTAAGCGGTTCGGTAACAATGGGCACTTTCCCATACAGGGTAGCCAGCATGTTGTACGCGTATGCCCTGAAGAAACGGGCTTCGGCATTAAAACCATCTTTACCAGCCTGCGATACCTTGGTGAGCGCAGGGTTTTCGGCATTGGCGATAATATTATTGGCATTATTGATCAATTGATACGCCCATTGCCAGGTAAAGCTGGCAGCGCCATCTGTTGAGATCAACTGGGTATAATCGTAATACGGCACTTCAATGCCCTGTTTTTGCGTGGGCGGCACCCAGGCAATATCAGTACCGGCATTCCAAACGCTGGGCCAGCCCTGCTGATCGCTTTTTGAAAAGAACAATCCCAATTGATAATACATCCCGATGGCAGCAGCATCAAACCCCAGTGAATCCGTAAGGGTTTCAGGTGCATAGCTGGAATACAATTTTTCGTCGAGGAATTTTTTATTGCATGATGACAATCCCTGCAATACCCCATACACACAAACTATAATAATGATATGCTTTTTCATTTGTAGTAAAGTTTAAGTTGATCAATTAACGGAGTCCTACATTCACCCCAAATATGAATGACCTTACCAGCGGGTAAT
Source organism: Niastella sp. (assembly GCF_045805085.1). Classification (NCBI taxonomy): domain Bacteria; kingdom Pseudomonadati; phylum Bacteroidota; class Chitinophagia; order Chitinophagales; family Chitinophagaceae; genus Niastella; species Niastella sp. The sequence goes on along the minus strand of NZ_JBJMLX010000131.1, from coordinate 5,232 downwards.
TATTATCCCAGCCGCCATTGCCCCTGAAGGTGAAATCATTTTCAGGGTCCCAGCCAACCCAATTGGTGAATGTATACAGGTTACGACCACTTAGATAAAATGTAAGACTGCCCAGTCCGGTCTTGGTTAATAACCGTTGAGGAGTTGTGTAACTCAGCGTAGCGTCTTTTATGCGGGTATAACTGTTGTCTGAAGCATATCCATATCCCCGGCTGTTGGTATAAGCCAATGAAGGCCGGGTATTGCTTTTGTTCTCTGCCGTCCAGTAGCCGATCTCTTTAGCGGTGTTCATGCGACCTGCTTCATCGGCCCAGGTGAGGTTTACGTTGTTCTTGATAGCGCCCCGGGAGGTTTGAATAAAAATGTTCAGGTGCCAGTTCCTGTAATGGAAAGTATTGGTGATGCCACCGATCCATTTAGGTAAAGTGGAACCCAGGATGCGTTTGTCATCGGCCGTAATGGTTTTACTGCCATCCTTATCGGCAAACTTCAGATCGCCGGGTTTAACGCCGGGGTCCTGCGAAGAAGCATCTTCGCCTTGCTGCCAAACACCCTGCATCACATAATCATAGATCACAAAAAGGGGCTGACCAATAAACCAGCGGTTCCCCAGATCGTCTTTTTTATCGCCATACAGGTCAAGGATCTTATTGCGGTTGCGGGCGAAATTCAACATGGTTTCCCATTTAAAATCTCCTGCTTTCACGTTGATGGTGCTCAGGCTTATTTCTATACCATGATTCGCTAATTTCCCCAGGTTATCCCACACATTTAAATATCCGGTTGCCGTAGGCAGGTTGCGTTTCAGCAGAATATCTTCCGTTCTGGTGCTGTAGTATTCAATGGTACCGGTAATGCGGTTGTTCAACACAGAAAAATCGATCCCCGTATTGAATCCCTTGGTGGTTTCCCAATGCAGGTCTCTATTCCCCATGGTATTGCTGGTAATTACCCCAATCGTGCTGATTCCGTTATAAGGTACCCGAACGGGGGCATCCGTAAAAGCCGTTCCGTTAGGATCAACCGCCTGGTTACCCGATTTACCATAAGACACCCGCAGTTTCAGGTTGTTTACAAATGACAGCGGGGTCATGAATTTTTCATTGCTGATGTTCCAACCCAATGCAAAAGAAGGGAACAAGCCGTATTTGTCGGTATTGGCGCCAAAGGCGGAATAGCCGTCCCGGCGGGCTGTAACCGTAAACAGGTAACGGCTGTCGTAATTATAATTCAACCGCCCCATTTGCGAGATCAGCGTGCTCCGGTTCTGGTAGGAACCGTACACGTTCGCTCCGTTAAAGTAACCTACATAGCCTGCACTCAGCGTGGCTGCAGCGCTTAAATTTTTGTACGACAGGTCATCATTCACAAAACCGGTGCCTACTGTGCTGCTCCCAAAGAAATCGTTTTGTTGCGCACTGTACAAACCGGTAAAGTCAATGTGATGTTTGCCCCAGTCTTTGGTATAGGTTAATATATTTTCAAAAAGCCAGTTCTTATTATACGCATTGCTTACCGTGGCGGTTCCCAACAGATCATTGGCTTTGCGGCCAATGTAATTGGCGCTATCACGTGGCAGGTACGACCAGGCAGCATTGGCGCGGTATTTCAATCCTGGTATAATGGCGGGTTTCAATTCCAGGTAAAAAGTTCCGTTCAGGTTATTACCGCGGTTAATGCGATTGGTATATAAACCCAGCAAAGGATTTGTATACAACAATTCAGGGTTCATGGGATAAATTTCATAATCGCCATTGGCCTTGCGCAGGCTCCCGTACGGACTCATTATAGCCCCCAGGTAAAAGTTGGCCCTGCCCCCATCATAATTGTTATTGGCATAGAATAAAGACGTTCCCACGGTAAGGAAGTCGGTAAGGTTTACATCGAGGTTCGAACGAACGCTCAGGCGTTTGTATTGATATCCTTTCACCACCCCTTTTTGATCCAGGTATTCGCCCGAGAGATAATATTTCACATCTTTGGTTCCACCCGCTACGCTTACGTTATGGTCCTGGATAATGCCCTGTTGGGTTTCTTCCTTTATCCAGTCAACCGTTTTGCCGTCATTGTAATTGGCCACCTCATATGCATTGGGCAGTACCTTGGTTTGCGTTTGGGTAGGGTTCACCTGTTGCCACCAGTCGGCATATTTCTGCACATACCCCTCCGGACTGTTCGGCTTCATTATATGACCCAGGTTTTCCAAACCGGTATAGCCATTGTAGCGGATCACGGCCTTGCCGGTTGTACCTCTTTTGGTGGTGATAAGAATTACGCCATTGGCGCCACGCGTGCCATAAATGGCTACTGCCGAAGCATCTTTCAACACTTCAATAGAGGCAATGTCATTTGAGTTGATGTCGTTTATATTGCCACCGGTGGTACTGAACGGAATGCCATCCACCACAATGAATGGCGTTCTGTTGGCATTTACAGAATTAATGCCGCGTACGGTTACCGTGGCGCCGCTACCCGGCACTGAGGAGTTTTGGGTTATATTCAAACCCGCTACCGCACCCTGCATGGCCTGGTATACATTCGTAACCGGCAGTTCACTCAACCGCGCTTTGGGCACTGATACTACTGAACCGGTTACATCGGCTTTCTTTTGGGTGCCATACCCTATCACAACCACCTGGTTCAGATCGGCCACATTTTCCTGCAACACTACTTCGATCGTATGGCGTCCTTTCACCGGAATTTCCTGATCGAGAAAACCTACTGAACTTATTACCAGCACTGCATTTTCACTGGAGAGATTCATTGAAAAGGTTCCATGTTCTTTGGTGGATGTGCCATTGCTGGTGCCTTTTTCCTGTACCGTAACATTGGCCAATGGATTGTTGTGCGTATCGCTAACGCGGCCTGTTACCTCAAAAGCCAGTGGGGTTCGCTCTTCCGCCGTATTTTTTTGTTCGGTAGAAATTACGATCAGATCGTTGCCGACAATTTTAAAAGTGAGTTCCGTTTTATTCAACAGTTGTTTCAACACATTACTAACCGGCTCGCTTTGTACGTTGATATTGATCTTTTGTTCAGCCGGTAATATCTCTTCATTATATACAAACCTGAAATAAGTTTGCCGCTCAATTATTTTAAATGCAGTTCTCAATGATGCATTTGCCAGTTTAAGGGTAACCTTTTCCTGGGCAAATCCAACATGCGCAATGGACTGAAACGAAAAAAAGCATATAAGCAGAACCGTCAATTTCATCAGCAGCAAGCATTTGATAACAGGGGCAGGGCATGAGAATACCCTACATCCATTTTTTTTCATAACTTAGTTTTGAAAGTGTTAAAGGATGGGAATTTCCTGAAGCAAGAAGATTTTCTGATTTTAACATCCACGGGGAATGCGACAACATTCTCCGTTTTTGTTTTTACGAAGTGAGGTTAGGTTTTCATTGCAAATCGTTTTGGTTACACAATCGTTATCCAGCGTATATAGAGTACTCGTTCTTTACCATATAGTGACTTCCGCGCCTTTTATTTCGTAATGAAAGCCACGCGAAAGGCTTAACGCTTCCATTACATCCACCAGTGATTTATTTTCAAACACCCCGGTAAAATGCAGGTTGTTCAGTGATCCGTTCTTCAGTTGTATGGTTACGTTGTACCACCTTTCAATTTCAGGCAGGATGCGGTCGAATGGTTCGTTCTCGAAAGCCAGTTTATTTTTCACCCACATGGTTTCATAATGGCTGCCCGTATCCAGTTTACAGGGATGTAATTTGCTTACCATCATCATGGGAGCGTTATCGGTTGCAGCGGAAACGCTATCGTTCTTTGCCTTTACGTTACTAATAACGGTAGCGTTGTCGTTCCTGACGATCAGCTTTTCATCAGGTTTCAGAATTATCTTTTTATCGGGATTATCATGCAGGGTTACTTCTACAGAACCCCTGATCAGGGCGGTTTCTGTAGTGTTTTCACCGGGATAGGAACGAACATTGAAAGCCGTACCCAATACTTTTATGTCGATAGATGGGGTATGAATAATGAAAGGAATGCGTTGCCCGGTCTCTACCGAAGTAGCATGGGCCACATCGAAATACGCTTCACCGGTGAGGGTCACTTCGCGCGTGTTGCCTGAAAAATTCTGCCCATAAGTTAATTTACTGTCTGCATTCAACCACACCTGGGTGCCATCAGGCAATTCCACTTTTGATTTGGAACCGGGCCGCGTACTGATGGTGTTACTGGCAACCGGTTTGCTATTGTTTTTTACTGGCGGCCAAAAAACCAGGAAACAAACCAACAGACATGCAGCTGCAGCGGTGGCTCCCCACCACCAACGCAACCTGTTGCGCCGGATGGCTTCTTCCATTACAGGCACTTCATTCTCCGCCTCCTCTGTATCGAACTGTAAAGCCCGTTGTGACAGGTGGTTACTAAGGCGTTGCAGGTGTTTATCAAAATGCCCTGGCGCCACAGCCATCGTTTTGGGCCTGTTATTCCACATATTACGAATGATGCCGGCGCGCAATCCCCATTCGGGATGCTGCGACAACAGGGTATGTAGCTCCTCCAGTTCTTCTGTAGAAGCTTCCTCAGAAAGTTGTACACTTAACAGATACCAGGCTCTTTCTTCATTCATAATTGTTGGCTGTATGGGCTAAGACAAGCTGTTGAGAAGAAATGTACCAAAGGAATTAAAAAAAGTTGACCAGTTAACCTGTTGACGAGTTGACCAGGGAATAACCAGTTACCCGGTTCCGTTTACCGGTTTGGATCCACCCTAAGCAAAGACTCAGCCGACCCTTCTTCGCAAACGCTTCGCAAATCCTTCGCAAATTTGCGAAGAAGCCTAAGAGAAGTTCCGAAGGATTCTAAAAGGATTTGCGAAGAAATTGGCCTCCCACCCTCATTCTGACATGGTCCCAGGCATGTCCAGGAGGTCTGAACTGGGATTTATGGGATGGCGGGATGTTTGGGATTGTACGAGACAGACTGTAGCGGAATGCTCAGGTAGTTGTCTAACAGTGGTCAGAGAGTTGTCTGGGAATGCTCATACGCCTGAGCAGTTCCAGAGAATACCCTGAGAGTGTCCAGAGAATATCCAGAGAATACCCAGGCAATTCCCTTACAGTCTAACTACCATCCTGCCGGTACCAATCTCCCATTCACTCCATCCATCCCCTAAATCCCAGTTCAGACTTATTCCTGAGGCTAGTATTGGCTATAGCGATTGAGAATAATTTATCAGTGCAAAATGACGATCAGTATTAAATT
>NZ_JBJMLX010000130.1:0-37417 GCF_045805085.1 Niastella sp. | reverse complement strand
TTACCAGGCGCTAAATGCCGTATTTCTTCCTCAACAACAATACGCTGGCTGGTATTCCGGCATTACACATGTAAATCAGTTCAGAGTGCTGTTGAATACACTCTTCCACCAGCAAATGCCTTTGCTGCCTGATTCTATAGCTATTCATTAATTTAGTTCAGGCTTAATGATGATAATCAGCAAAAGGCGCTGTTTCCTTTAATTCCTGTTCAATTTTTGCCAGCCATTCCGCCTGCTTTGGTCTGTTGCGCGAGTAATCGGTTTCCTGATCGTATTGGGCTTGTTCGAGGCGGTGTTGTTTCATGGCATTCCCATACAGCTTGTTGAGATCGGTGTTGGCGGTTTTAGCGTTGAAGTGATACGCCTTCATGAGCTTGTTCAGTTTACGGGCATTTATTTCTGCAATATCAAAATGGCCTTGTTCATGGGCCAGCACCTCATTGTTCTTTATGCGTACCCATGAGCGGTTTTTATCGAAGTTGCAGGTAATGGAATACTGAAACCCCTTTTCGTCGTAGCCATATTCAATATTTATATTACTGCTGGTAAGGGCCGCGTTTGAGCTATGCGGATCGGGATTGCCCGTGAAATCGCTCCAGGTTAGTTTGCGGGAAGCGCTCCAGGGAATCAGGTTGTTCGCCTGTATAACGGAGATACACACTAATAATAATGACAATGCGGCCTTGCTCATAAACTACAAATACAACAGCAACTTAATTCAAATCGATCGAAATAGATCCTTAAAATTTTCGAAAACCGGTAGAACCAGGTAAAACATAAAAGGTTGTCCCATTTTATGAGACAACCTTTTCTATGGCAAAGTAATCGTTGAGACCGAAATGCTTTTTTTCTCAAAAAGCGTTCTAATATCACTAAAAAAACTGAAACTAAAACAAAAAACGTCGATTATATTTTTGGAGCCGCCGCCAACACTTCTGGCGTAACCCCTGAAGCATATTTCTCAAAATTGGCTATGAACTGTTTAGCCAGGCTTTCGGCTGCTTTGTCGTATGCAGTTTTATCGGCCCAGGTATTGCGTGGGTTCAAAATAGCTTCGGGTACTCCCGGACAGCTGGTAGGAACCGCCATGCCAAAAACAGGGTTTACTTCATATTCCACACTGTCGAGTTGGCCATCCAGTGCCGCACTTATCATGGCGCGGGTATACGACAGCTTCATGCGACTGCCGGTACCATAGGCGCCGCCCGTCCAGCCGGTGTTAATGAGCCATACCTTCACGTTGTGTTTTCTCAGTTTGTCGCCCAGCATACTGGCGTATTGTCCAGGGTGAAGTGGTAAAAAGGGGGCGCCAAAGCAGGCGCTGAAGGTAGATTTGGGTTCTGTAACACCTGCCTCCGTTCCTGCAACCTTGGCCGTGTAACCGGAAATAAACTGGTACATAGCCTGGGCAGGCGTTAATCTTGATACAGGGGGTAGCACGCCGTAGGCATCACAGGTTAAAAAGAAAATATTTTCAGGTATACCACCTTGCGCGGGTTCAATGGCATTACAGATATAATGTAATGGGTAGGAGACGCGCGTATTTTCGGTAATGGTCTTGTTGGCAAAATCAATTTCATTGGTGCCCGCGTAAAAATTGGTGTTCTCAACAAGGGCGCCGCCGCGGATGGCTGCATAAATAGCCGGCTCTTTTTCCTGGCTCAGGTCAATACACTTGGCATAGCAGCCACCTTCAAAGTTAAATACGCCATTGTCGGTCCAGCCATGTTCGTCGTCACCAATCAGTTTACGGTTGGGGTCGGCGCTCAGGGTAGTTTTACCGGTTCCACTCAAACCAAAGAACAAAGCGGTGTCGCCCTCCTGGCCAATGTTCGCTGAACAGTGCATGCTTAATACATCTTTGTCGTGGGGTAAAATATAATTGAGAATAGAGAAAATACCTTTTTTGATCTCGCCGGTATAAGCACTGCCCGCAATTAAAATGGTGCGGTGTTTAAAGCTGATAACGGCTGCATTGTGCTGACGAACGCCACATACTGCAGCATCGAGGTGCAAACCCGGTGCGGCCAGGATATGCCAGTCGGGGTGAAAGTCTTCCAGTTCTTCTTCCTCGGGACGCATAAACATATTATTGGCAAACAGGTTGGCCCACGGGTTATCGTTGATTACGCGAATGTTCAGCCGATAGCGGGGATCGGCGCAAGCGTAGGAGTCACGAACCCATACTTCGGGTTGTACGTTCAAATAATCAAGGATCTTTTTATGTATGCAATGAAAATATTTCTCCTCCAGTGGAATGTTAAAGTCATTCCAATGAACTGAATTTTCAGTGATCTCATCTTTAACAATGAACTTGTCTTTCGGACTACGACCCGTAAATTCTCCTGTTTTTACTACCAATGCGCCTGTGTTGTTCAGTTCGCCCTGGTTCAATCGTAAACTGTCATGCACTAACTCTTCAGCACTTAACTGATAATGCAATGTGTTGGTTGAGCGAAGCCCCAGTTCCTCAAGTCCTTTTGTTGGGATTGCAATAGCTGATAATGACATACAAGCGTTCGTTTGTTTGAGCCTCAAAGATATAATTAAAATTTATCCATACCAATGGAGGTATTTGACACATTTTTGAATATTTTCTAATTTAGATGGCTGTTTATTATAAATTATCTACCTAACGGCTGTTAGTGTAAAATCGCATTGATTGCTCACGCGGTTTTGCTGAATGGGTACTAAAAACCTGAATTTTATATGATTGTTGATCAGTATTTGGTTACGGGTTTCCAGCTCCCGGAAACCGGTTTATTCAGTGGTTGACCATAGCTTGATAAAGCAATAATTATAGGTTGATGATTTCGAAGCAGTTTTCAATGCCCGGGTACCCTGCATCCGGTACCTGGTAACTGATTATAGTTGAGCGTTTTCATTTATTTTTACCGCATCAATTAAAAGGGCTTCTATACTATAAATATTAACTACATGAAGTATCTGCCACTCGATCCTGCTATTTTTATCCAGAACCGTAAGAGTTTTGTAGCCCGGATGGATAAAAATGCGATCGCTATTTTCAACAGTAACGATGAACTGCCTACCAATGGCGATGCCACGCACCGGTTCAAACAAAACAGCGACCTGTACTGGTTATGCGGCATTGACCAGGAAGACTCTATGGTAATTCTTTTTCCCAATAACCCTGATCCCAAACTGCGCGAGGTGCTGGTGCTGGTTCGTCCAAATGAAATGAAAGAGAAATGGGATGGCAGGCGGTTGCGGGCAGAAGAGGCCCGCAAGCTATCGGGCATTCAAACGATCATCTGGCTCGATAGCCTGGATGCTGTTTTACAGGGCTGGATCCATTTGGCCGATACCATTTATTTGAACACGAACGAAAACGACCGCAAATCGAACTGGGTACCGGTACGCGATTACCGCTATGCAGAAGAAATGCGGCAAAAATTCCCGCTGCACCAGTATAAGCGCAGCGCCCGTATTATGAAAGAGCTGCGGGCTATTAAATCGCCCCAGGAAGTTGCCGTAATACAGCAGGCAATAGATATAACCCAAAAGACGTTTGAACGACTGTTGAAATTCATAAAGCCGGGTGTAATGGAGTATGAGATAGAGGCTGAGATCTGGCATTCGTTTTTGTCGCAACGCGCCACCGGGCCGGCTTACAGCAGCATCATCGCCAGTGGCGACCGCGCCCGCATTCTGCATTATGTATTCAATAACCAGGAATGTAAAGATGGCGAGCTGGTGTTGATGGATTTTGGCGCTGAATACGGCGGCTATTGTGCCGATTTAACCCGTACGGTTCCGGTAAGTGGAAAATTCACCAAACGGCAAAAAGAAGTGTATAATGGTTGTTTACGCCTGCATGACTATGCGAAAAGCATTCTGAAGCCTGGCATCAGCATCCTGGATTATACCGATAAAGTAGGAGCGGAAGCCACCAAAGTGTTTGTAAAGCTTGGGTTGCTGAGCCCCGGAGATGTGAAGAATGAAGACAAGGACAACCGCGCTTACCGCAAGTATTTATATCATGGTATTTCGCATCACCTGGGTATCGATGTGCATGACCTGGGTTCCCGTACCGAACCCATTAAACCGGGAATGGTATTTACCGTTGAACCGGGTATTTATATAGAACAGGAACAAATGGGCATCCGTATCGAAAACAATCTATGGATCACCAAAACCGGCAACAAAGATCTGATGGCTAAGATTCCCATTAAGGCGGATGATATCGAATCTTTAATGAAGAAAAAATAAACGAAAAAGAATAAGCTAATTTGAATTCATGAAACACATACCAAACCTGTTCACGTTACTCAATTTGTTCTTTGGCTGTATTGCGATCATATACGTCTTGCAAAATGGAATTATTATAGTAAGTGATGAGCAGGGGACACAGTTGCTGGAAATTCCCGAAAAAATATGGCTGGGTTCCTTATTCATTGGGCTGGCCGCTGTGGTAGATTTTTTAGATGGATTTGTAGCCCGCCTGTTCAATGCTACTTCGCCACTAGGCAAACAACTCGATTCACTGGCCGATGTAGTAAGCTTTGGTGTAGCGCCGGGCATGATCGTGTACCAGTTTTTGCGCCTGAGTTATGCAGGTATGCCCGATGGTATGGAGGCGCCGGTTATTCTTTTAATGCCTGCCCTGATGATACCCTGTGCAGCCGCATTTCGACTGGCCAAGTTCAATATCGACGATTCACAGCAATTTGGTTTTAAAGGCGTTCCTACGCCGGCAGCAGGGCTGTTGGTAGCCTCATTACCCCTTATTTACTGGTATTCGAATGCAGATATGGCCGGTTTGTTACAGAATCGCTGGGTGTGGTATGGTATAATTGTGGTGCTGAGCTATTTAATGATAAGCAATCTGCCGTTGATGGCGCTGAAATTTAAAAATTTCTCCGTGAAAAGCAATCTGCCCAAGCTTATTTTACTGGTGGCTGCCATTATAGCCGCCATATTATTAAAATGGATGGCGGTACCGGTTGTATTTATTCTTTACATCATCTTATCTTTGGCGTTCAAAAATAAAGCTACAACATGACCTATACAGTTCAGGTGAAGGTAATGCCGTTAAAAGAATTGCTCGATCCGCAAGGGAAAGCCGTAATGAGTGGATTACAAAATCTGGGATTGGGTAACGTTCAGGATGTACGGGTAGGAAAGAACATCACCCTGCAGGTAGAAGCCAGCACCCCTGATCAGGCAAAAGCAATTGCCGAAGAAGCCTCCAAAAAGTTACTCGCTAATCCGGTAATGGAGTATTTCGAAATCGTTATTAACTAATTTTTTGATAAGCTAATGTGTTAATGTGTCTCTTACCAGAAGCACGTTAGCATATTAGCGCATTATCAATTATGCTTTATATAGTTCCAACACCCATAGGTAACTTGCAGGATATCACGCTCAGGGCCCTGGAGGTGTTGAAGCAGGTTGATCTGATACTGGCTGAAGATACGCGCACCTCAAGCAAATTATTGAATCACTACCAGATCTCGCGGCCGCTTACAGCTTATCACATGCATAACGAGCACCTGATAGTGCCGCACCTCGTTAGGCAGTTGCAAGAGGGCAAGAAGATGGCCATGATCTCAGATGCCGGTACACCCGGTATTTCCGATGCCGCTTTTCTGCTCGTTCGCGAATGTATTAAGCAGCATATAAAAGTAGAATGTCTTCCCGGCGCTACTGCCTTTGTTCCCGCCCTCGTGAATAGCGGACTTCCTATGACCCGCTTTACGTTTGAAGGTTTTCTTCCACCCAAAAAGGGCCGTCAAACCATGTTGAAGAAACTGACCGAAGAAGATCGCACCATGATCATTTATGAATCACCACACCGCCTGCTTAAAACCCTGCAGGAATTTGTTCAATACTTTGGCGCCGACCGTCAATGCAGTGTAAGCCGCGAGCTCTCCAAAATGTTTGAAGAAAATGCGCATGGTACGTTGCAGGAGCTGGTTGAACATTTTCAGCAAAAGGATGTTAAGGGGGAGATAGTTATTGTGTTGGCTGGGAAGGAGTAGTTGAGTTGACCAGGAAGGAGAGTTGATAACGTTGATAGAGTTGATAAAGAGATCGAAAAGCAAGTTGACGTGTTAAAGAGTTGACAAATTAACAAGTTGAAATGCAGAAGTGATCCCGGAATTTCGGAAACCCTTTCACGTTTCGCGACTCAGGATTGCCGCGTCGCGGCCCTTTGCCTTTTGCCCTCTGCCCTTTGCCATTTTCACCACTGCCTATTTCCCTTTGCGTCTCTTCAACGCTCGCTATCTACACAATTAACCAACTTTATGTTTTTATTTAGGCAACAAGGTTTGAAATTTGCATGCTAACCTATAAATACGTATTTAGATATGAAAAAGCTCATTAATTACTGTCTGGCTCTTTGTCTTACTACCGCCATATATAATACCGCTGATGCACAGGTGCGTAAAATTCCGGCTGAAGTAACCGAAGCTTTCCGGCAGAAATACCCCACCGCCCTGAATGTAGAATGGCACGATCACTTAACTAATTTTACCGCCACCTTCGATCAGGATAAAGTACACTACGAAGCGAAGTTCAACAACAAAGGTTTTTGGCAAAGCACCGAAAATAAAATAGATGACCCCGCCATTCCCGCACCTGTTAAAGACGGCTTTCAAAAAAGTAAGTATGCTGAAGAGTGGAATATAAAGCAAGCCTATAAAATAGCCCTGCGCGAAGACAAAACGCAATACCGCCTGGAGATCCAGAAAAATGATATCCAGAAAAAACAATTGTATTTCGACAGCACCGGCCGGTTATTGAGAGATAATATCAGCCTGTAGAATTACCAATAACGATATCTATAAAAACAATTCCCCCTGGTTTTGCCGGGGGATTATTGTTTATGCTGTTGAATGCTAATAAAACCAGATGAATATATTCTAATTAGATGCCCACAAGATTATTACATATTAGTATAAAATAGCAAATCTGGTCTGTTTATCTCCGTAGAACTTGAATTTGATCAAGCCATCCCGGCTACCTATGATCCATAGCAACCAGTACAGCACTTACAGGTATTAACCGGTTATAAAGTATAACTATTTATCATTTTTCTTTTTTAACTACCTTCCGCACTTGAAAACTTCATTAAATAAAACTTACATGATGCGTAAAAGGATTTATACGCTGACGACTTGTACTCTCTTAGCAGTGGTGGCATGGGCGCAACCTGACAGATGGCAACAGCGGGTGAAATACACGATGGATATTGCCATGAACGTAACTACCAACCGGTTTACCGGTAAACAACGGTTGGAGTATACCAATAACTCTCCCGATACCCTTAAAAAAGTATTCTATCATTTATACTGGAATGCCTTTCAACCCAATAGTATGATGGACAATCGCAGCCGCGTATTGGGTCAAAAAACAACCAACGGCCGACCCGACTGGGACCAGCGTGTGAAGGACCGCATTCAAAACCTGCAACCAGATGAAACAGGTTATCAAAAAGTGCTGTCGTTAAAAATGAACGGCATTCCTGTGAAATATTCGGTAGATGAAACCATTCTGGAAGTACCGCTTTCAGTACCCATTCTACCCAAAGCCAAAGTGGTGTTTGAAATGGAGTTTGAAGCGCAGGTGCCATTACAGGTCAGACGCAGTGGCCGCGACAACCCGGGTACGGGTGTGCGTTATTCCATGAGCCAGTGGTATCCAAAAATGTGTGAATATGATTATGAAGGCTGGCACCCCACGCCATATGTAGCCCGCGAGTTTTATGGGGTTTGGGGCGATTATGAGGTGAACATTACCATCGATAAAAAATACATGATCGGTGGAACCGGTTATTTACAAAACCCTAACCAGATCGGTTTTGGTTACCAGGATCCCGGGGTAAGAATGGCAGCGCCAACCGGCCCAACACTTACCTGGCGTTTTGTTGCTCCCAATGTACACGATTTTATGTGGGCGGCCGATCCCGACTATGTGCATTTAACCCGCACTATTGCCGGCGGTCCGGTAATTCATGTGATCTACAACCGCGAGGAAGATCTGCTGCGCAGAACCTACGAAACATTACCACCTGATAAGAAAAAGAATTACGCCAATGCAGATGCCTATATTAAATGGTTCGATAATGAGTGGAACCGCATAGCTGATGCAGCCGTAACCGTATTACCCTTTATTGAAAAGAAATTCGGCGCTTATCCCTACAAACAGTATTCGTTTGTACATGGGGGCGATGGCGGGATGGAATACCCTATGAGCACCCTGATCGTTGGCCCCAGCGTAAGCACGGCCTTTCACGAATGGATGCACAGCTGGTACCAGGGTATGCTGGGCACCAATGAATCAGAATACGCCTGGATGGATGAAGGCTTTACCAGCTATGCCGCTTCACTGGTGACAAATTATTACCAAACTGTTTCAGGTTCGCAGGAAACAGAAACGACCGCAGGTACAGGTCCGCGTAAGAAAGTACTGGTTGATTCGCTTGCAAAAAGTAAATCCTACCTGGGTGCTGTTAACCCCCACGACGATGCGTACGATAATTATTTCGGCCTGGTGGCCAGCCGCCTGGAAGAACCGCTAACTACTCATGCCGATCATTTTGAAACAAACTTTGCCTACAGCCTTGCTTCGTATTCAAAAGGAGAGGTGTTTATGGAACAGCTGGGTTACATTGTTGGCGCCCAGGTGCGCGATAAAATTTTGATGGACTATTATAACCAATGGCGCTTCAGGCATCCTAATGTAAATGACTTTATCCGCGTAGCGGAAAAAGCCAGTGATATAAAGCTTGACTGGTACCGCGAATACTTTGTGAATACCACGAAAACAATCGACTATGGTATTGATAGTTTGTGGGATGAAGGCGGTAAAACAAAGATCAGATTACGCCGCATTGGCAATATGCCAATGCCGGTTGATGTACTGGTCACTTTCAAAGATGGCAGCAAGCTGATGGCTTATATACCGCAGTATTTGATGTTTGGCGAAAAACCGGTTGAAGATGCTACCATTCCGCGTAATGTATATGAGCCCTGGAAATGGACACATCCGCAATACACGTTTGAGATCAATCGCAGGATCACCGAACTAAAGGTCATTGAAATTGATCCTTCACTGCGCATGGCTGATGTAGACAGAAAAAATAATAAACTGGATATTCCCTGGTAAGGTGAGAATTAATGCGTTTAAGGTGGGTCACCCTTTGAGGGTGGCTCACCTTTCTAATTAAAAAGGTGAGCCACTCTTTGGAGAGTGACCCACCTTTTGTAACTAAACAGGTAACAATCAAAAAGGCCCCCCGATGCATCGGGGGGCCTCCTTTCAAATAAGGTTATTGATAAACAGAGCACAGGGAAGGTAAAATGGCATGTAAGTATTTGATGTGGCAACCAGATGCAAAGCTATGCTCGTATTAGAATTAAAACAATACTACTTTGTGGGTAATTTTTGCTGTGCTAAACTGCTAATGCGATTTTTACCCCTCCGGATCAACGCCCATAAAACTTATTAATAGCTTCTACCCGATTATTTACATGTAGTTTTTCGTATATGTGATATACATGTTTGCGCACTGTTTCCTGGCTAATGAATAAACTGGCGGCAATTTCTTTGTACAGCATGCCTTTGGCCAGTAATTCCAGTATTTCTTTTTCACGATTTGATAAAACGCTGAGAGATTTATCAGTAGCTTCTGCGCCCGCTTTATTATGTTGAAAAGCCTGCACTACTTTACGGGCTATCTGACTGCTCATGGGAGCGCCGCCCTCCTGTAATTCCCGGATGGCTTCCAGTAGTTTATGGGGAGCTGTTTTCTTTAAAATGTATCCGTTTGCGCCGGCACTCAATGCTTCGAAGATCTTTTCATCATCTTCATACACCGTACACATCATAAACAGGATCTCAGGATAATCTGCTTTCAGCTGCTTCACAATATCGATCCCGCTTTCCCCTTCGCCGAGGTTTATATCCATCAACACTACCTGCGGTTTCAGATCGGGAATTTTCACCAACGCTTCTTCTGCCGTTGCACAACTTCCCAACAACCGGTATCCTTCCGACATCGTTACGATCTGTTCCAGTGCAGACCGAATGTCTTTTGTATCGTCAACAATACATACAGTAATATCCATCATGGTACAAAGTTCAGTTTTTTGCCGAAACGTAAAATACCACTTTAAGGTAGTTTTACTTGCTATAAATAAAAACCCTGAATGTTACTGATTGAAAGTTAAAGCAATAGCCTCTATATTATACTGAAACATATAACATATACTTCTCTTTGAAGTATTCTTCAGAAAATATCTCGTACACCTCCATTAACCGGGGCCTGCAACCGCTTTCTGAGATCTCCTGTGACAGATCGCCGCCTTTTAAACAGATGAGTCCTGGTTTTTGATTCTCACTATTGGGCTGCGGTTTCTTCAGCAATGGCTTCGACCATTGCCATAAGTCTTTTAACGGCGCCACGGCTCTCGACACAACAAAGTCAAACTTTTTGTCTTTGATCTCTTCAATGCGCGTATGGCGGGTAGTTACATTCTTTAGTCCTAATGCTTCCGCCACTGCGTCCACTACCTTTAATTTCTTACCAATACTATCGACAAGAAGGAATTTTACTTCGGGAAAAAAGATGGCCAGGGGTATACCCGGAAAGCCACCACCTGTACCAAGGTCAACAATGGTTGAACCGGGCTTGAACTCAAAAGCAGTGGCAATAGCCAAAGAATGCAGCACATGCTTTTCGTACAGGCTTTCCATGTCTTTACGCGAAATAACATTGATCTTGCTGTTCCAGTCGTTATACAGTTCGTCTAAAGCGGCGAATTGTTGCAGCTGAACAGGGTTGAAGTCACCAAAATATTTGGTGATCAGTTCCAGTTTTTGTTGGGCTTTCTCCATATTGAAGGAGCAAAGATGAAGTAATGTATGAACATCCAGATATCTAAAATCCACCACCAGTAAAAAAGATCCTTTTCGTTCATCTTTTTCATTGCGTTGTAATAGACAATCGCCTGCCAAATGAAGCGGATCGCAAAAACGCCCAGTGTTATCCGCCAGTCGAAAAAGAACAGGCACAATACAAACAGGGGGTACAGAAAAAAGTGAGAGGTGGAATATAATCCTAACAGTAATTTATGAACCGGTTTATAGAATTTGCTGGTACTGTAGTGGCGGTTCTTCTGGCGGATCCAGTCGCCAAACCTGCGTTTGGGTTCCGACAGGGTGAACGCTTCCTGATCGAGCACCACGTTCACATTGTGTTTGTTGGCCACCTGGTTAATGAACAGGTCATCATCACCGCTGGCTACGTGGTTGAGGGAAGAAAAACCTTTTTGACGGAAGAACAATTCGCGTTTATACGAGAGGTTTCTACCCACCCCCATATACGGCATACCGGCAAGCGCATACGACATATACTGCAGGGCCGAATGGAAAGTTTCGAAGCGAATGAGTTTGTTCAGAATACCGGGCTTTTTATTGTAAGCGCCATAACCCAGCACTATCTCAACACCGTCGTGATAAGCATCCTGCATTTTTTGCAGCCAGAATTCTGAAGCAGGTACACAATCAGCATCAGTGAGTAATAATATTTCGTGTTTGGCTTCTTTTATCCCTATTGACAGCGGGTATTTTTTACCAGGAATACCCAGGGCTTCCTGTTCCAGGTTAATGGCCTGCAGGTTTTTAAAAGTCTTTTTAAACTCATCGAGCAGGTAACGGGTTTCATCCTGGCTGTTGTGGTTCACCACAATCAATTCATGCGTGGAAGGATATGTTTGCACCAGCACGCCGGGTAAATATTTCGTAAGGTTATTAGCTTCATCGCGGGCGCACACAATAATGCTCACTGCATGGGTTTGCGATTTCTCTTTGGGAACGGGTTTAAAAAAAGCTACGCGCCGGAAAAATGCGATATAATAAATTAACTGGATCAGTATAACCAGACAAAACAGTGAAAACAGGATCCAAGGCCACCAGGTTATGAAAAACATTTGTATCTCGCCCATAAGAGAAATTAATTTAGGCACGGTCCGTGAAGTTTGCACGAAAATAGGATAAACTAATGAGTTTTTAATTTGAAGTTGTACCCATCTGGTGTGAGTTTCAGCGAAAAATAAGTGGCCGGTAGTTAATGGTGAAAACCTATTGACTTAATAACCGGTAACCCGAAACCGGGAAGCAAGGTCATTGTACTTAAAACATTCAACTTTAAACTTTGAACCTGAAACCTGCCACCCGAAACAGCCAATAATAAAGCGGATGCAACACATTATCTTTGCGTCCCAATAAAATAAAAATGGCCGCATTACAATTCACTTTACAACATACCGATAACCAGACAAAAGCCAGGGCAGGACATATTGTCACCGATCATGGTGAAATAGCCACGCCCATCTTTATGCCGGTGGGTACGGTTGGCAGTGTAAAGGCGGTAAGCCAACAGCAGTTGAAGGAAGAGGTGAATGCATCCATCATACTGGGAAACACGTATCACTTGTACTTGAGACCCGGTACCGGAGTGCTGGAAAAAGCGGGTGGTTTACACCGTTTTAATGGCTGGGAACGGCCCATTTTAACGGATAGCGGCGGCTACCAGGTGTTCTCCCTGGCAGGCACCCGTAAAATATCAGAAGAAGGCGTATTGTTTCAATCACATATCGATGGGTCGCGGCATTTGTTTACGCCCGAATCGGTAATGGATATTCAACGCACTATTGGCGCCGACATCATCATGGCATTTGATGAATGTCCGCCGTACCCCAGCGATTACCAGTATGCTGAAAAGTCGATGCACCTGACCCATCGCTGGCTCGATCGTTGTTTCAAGCGTTTTACCGAAACCCCGGATAAATACGGGTACACCCAGAACCTGTTTCCCATTGTGCAGGGCAGCACCTATACCGACCTGCGCAAAGCCTCCTGCGAATTCATTGCCTCAAAAGAGGCAACAGGTAATGCCATTGGCGGGTTAAGTGTGGGAGAACCCGATAACATGTTGTATGATCTGTGCGGGTTGTGTTGCGATAATTTACCCGTTCACAAACCCCGTTATTTGATGGGTGTGGGAACCCCCTGGAACATCCTGGAATGTATTGCCCTCGGCGTTGATATGTTTGACTGTGTAATGCCTACCCGCAATGGCCGTAATGCCATGCTGTTTACTTCGCAAGGCGTAATAAATATCGATAATAAAAAATGGGAGACCGATTTCTCACCCCTCGATGAGGGCATCGACTGCGTGGTGAGCAATTATTATTCAAAAGCTTATTTACGTCACCTGGTTAAATCGAAAGAAATACTGGGTCTCACCCTCGCCAGCGTACATAACCTCGCGTTCTATTTATGGCTCGTTCGCCAGGCAAGACATCATATTTTGCAGGGAGATTTTATTTCATGGAAGAATGAGATGGTTGTTCGTTTACAAACGAGACTGTAAGAAGAAGGCAAAGGGCAGAGGGCAGAGAGAAATACAGCCTCTGCACACGTAGCTCCTGAAAACAAGAGCCGGCAACTTTTTACAAGGTTGCCGGCTTTTGCTATTTATTTTGACTGCTCAAAGTTCGAGAGGCCATCTCTGCCCTCTGCCTTCTGCCTTGCTTCTTAATTATTTCTTCTGCTCAAACAACCACTTAAGCAGCTCCGGCTCCGCAAACGCATTATCCCAGCTATTATGCCCCACACCAGGGTATTCTGTATATTTTACTTTAGCGCCGGCTGCCTTCAGGGCGTTGGTCATCAGGCGTGAATTACTAACAGCAACAACAGGATCGCTGCCGCCATGGAAGATCCAGATAGGAAATTTCTTAGCGTAGATCGTTACTTTTTGTGGATCGCCGCCGCCACAAATAGGAATGGCTGCCGCAAAGAAGTTGGGTTTGCGCCACAGCAATTCAAAGGTGCCCATGCCACCCATTGACAAACCCGCCAGGTACATTTTTTTGGTGTTTATAGTTCCGCTGGCTGTCAGGGTATCGAGCAGCCGGCTTACCAGTCCAAGGCTTTTGCCAACAGGCTGATCGCTGACAAATCCAAAGCTGCCCAGGGAATCTTTTTTATTAGGATCGTGGGTAATACGCGCCCACCAGTCTTCCTGCGGGCATTGCGGAAACACTACGATGGCTGGAAATTTTTCGCGCGTAACTGAATCGGCAAACAGTTTACCGCCATGCTTTAACTGGGCCTCATTATCATTACCCCGTTCACCAGCTCCATGCAGGAACAACACCAGCGGGTATTTTTTATTGGCATTGTAATTAAGCGGATATAAGATGCGATAGCGCAGTGTATCGCCCCCGCTGATAAATTCTTTCTTTTCGTACGATTGTTCAAACTGGGCCGGCAAATTTGTCATGGCAAGCGCTAAAAGTAAGGTCAAAAAGAGTTTTTGCATCGTTAGATAACAGTTTTAAGTTTAAAGTTCAGCAATAAGGATCCTAAGTTTCCAGTTTTTGAGTTATTGGGTTATTGAGTTAAAAAACCATGAGCGAAGTGAAAGGGCTGTTTCCCCTTTGCCTTTTGCCCTCTGCCTTCTGCCACCAAGTTACAATTTTAGCTGATTCCTAAAGTTTAACTAAGAACTAATGCCCGGGTTTAGCAAACTGCCCTTTTTCTGCTACATTTGCCCTGCCGTACATTGCGTGCTACCGGATGATTAAAAAGATTGATTGGTACATATTAAAGAAGTTTATTTCCACCGCCGTGTTTATGGTGCTGATCTTTTCGGCAATTGCTGTTGCGATCGATACCAGTGAAAAGGCAGATGACTTTGTGAAGTCGGGTTTATCAACCTCACAGATCATCATGCAGTACTACTTAGGCTTTGTTCCCTTCATCATCTCCATGATCTTTCCGCTGATGGTGTTCATCGCGGTTATTTTCTTCACCTCAAATATGGCGGGCAAAAGTGAACTGATCGCTATTCTGGCGGGCGGCGTACGGTTCAACCGCATGTTGCGTCCCTACTTTTTAGGCGCTCTGGTCATGGGCGGTATTTTCTGGGTGGCTACCCAGTACTGGATGCCTAAAGCCAATGTGTTGCGTGCTAATTTTCAGGCAACTTATATTGATAGCAAAAGCTCGTACGAGCAGGGCGAAGCGGCCAAGCGTACCCGCAATTATTATTTCAGGGTAGATGCTCATACGTTTGCCGGCATGCGTAATTACGATACCGCCTCCAGATCGGCCAACGATTTTTATATGGACCGCCTGGATGGTTACAAAATGGTTTATAACCTGCGGGCCGATTACCTGAAGTGGGACACTGCTAAAAGGACCTGGAAATTGCAGAATGCAGTAGAACGGAAGATTGAAGGTGTAAAGGAGATCACGAAGATCATTCCCGAGATGACGCTGAATTTGAATCTGAAACCAAGCGAGATCAAATTCGATAAATACCTCAAAGATAAAATGACCACCCCCGAATTGCGGCGCTATATAAAAGGAGAAGAAAGCCGCGGGGCAGAAGGGTTGAACGATTATAAAGTAGAACGGTACCGGCGCGATGCCAACCCCGCTTCAATCTTCATTCTAACACTGATTGGTGTGGCGGTATCGTCACGCAAAACACGCGGTGGAAGTGGAACGAACCTGGCAATAGGCATTATTGCCGCAGCCTTCTTTGTGGTGATGGATAAATTCTCACTGACCTTTTCAACCAAAGGAAATTTCCCGCCTATGCTGGCGGCCTGGACACCCAATATAATATTTTCGATTTTTGCCATCTGGATGTATCGTATTGCACCCAAGTAAACGACATATTAATAAAACATTAATATAGTCGAACAATTGTTGTTTATTTCTATAGTAATCATTGCTGAATTAATTTTGTTCTTTTGAGAGGGTTTGTTATAACTTTAGCCAAAGTTCTTCCCTCATAATTATATATTTACAAATAATCATATTGCATCATGGGAATTCTTAAAGATCGGTTTAAGGTAAAAGCAGAAGCTCACGCGGCCGAGGTAAAAGAGCTGTTAAAGCAAAATGGTTCTAAAAAGATCGGTGAAGTTCAATTGTCCCAGATTTACCAGGGTATGCGTGGAATCACCGGCCTGGTGTCAGAAACCTCATTGCTCGATGCTAAAGAAGGGATCCGGTTCCGTGGTTATACGATCCCCGAGTTGCAAAAGGCTTTACCCAAACACAATGGTGGCACCGAGCCTTTGCCAGAAGGACTCTTCTACCTGATGTTGATTGGCGAATTACCCGATGAAGAAGCGGTGGCATACATAACCAGCAGCTGGCAGCGCCGTTCACACGTTCCCAATCACGTTTTTGCCGCAATTGACGCATTGCCCGTAACCGCTCACCCCATGACCATGTTTGTAACGGGTATTATGGCCCTGCAAACTGAAAGCAATTTCTCCCGCCGCTATGCTGAAGGCATGAACAAGAAAGATTACTGGGATGCCGTGTTCGACGATTCCATGGATCTGATCGCCCGTTTGCCCCGCGTAGCTGCTTATATATACCGTCGTAAATATCATAACAACCAGCATATTCAACCCAATGGCCTGCTCGACTGGGCAGGTAACTTGGCGCACATGCTCGGTTTCGAAGATGACAGCTTTAAAGAACTGATGCGTTTATACATGACCATTCATGCCGACCATGAAGGTGGTAACGTATCGGCCCATACTACGCACCTGGTAGGTTCTGCCTTAAGTGATCCTTACCTGAGCTTAGCTGCAGGGATGAACGGTTTGGCGGGTCCATTACACGGCCTGGCTAACCAGGAAGTGGTAAAATGGATCATGGAGATGCAGCAGGAGCTGAAAACAGAAGTGCCTACAAAAGGACAGATTGAAACATACGTAAAGAATACCCTTTCTTCTGGTAAAGTGGTTCCGGGTTATGGTCACGCGGTATTGCGTAAAACCGATCCACGTTTCTCTGCTCAAATGGACTTTGCAAAACGTCATTTCCCTGATGATCCATTAGTACAGATCGTTTGGAATATCTATGAGGTGGTGCCTCCAATTTTGGAATCACTGGGTAAGGTGAAAAATCCCTGGCCAAACGTGGATGCACACAGCGGCGCGCTGCTGGTTCACTATGGAATGAAGGAGTATGAGTTTTATACGGTATTATTTGGCGTAAGCCGTTCATTGGGCGTACTGGCCAGCCTCATTTGGGACAGAGCACTGGGCTTTGCCCTTGAACGTCCGAAGTCAGTAACTACCGATCTGGTAAAGGCCTGGCTCGAAGGAAAAGACGAGATCTGGGGGGATTAGTTAGTAACTGAATTATCTTTTATATAGAGGCTTCATCGTAAGGTGAGGCCTTTTTCTTTTGTGGATCGCCTACGCTGAAATGGCAAAGGGCAAAAGGCAAAGGGCAAAGCCTCAACGCGGCCAGGCAACATCTGAGTCGGAAAACACTTTTTTATCACTCAGTCCCTTTATCAACCTATCAACATTCCCACTTTCTCACTGATCTCCTTTCTCCTCGTCAACCTGTTAACTTGTTAACTTGTCAACTTGTCAATATGTCACCTCTCAATAACCTACCAACTACCTTTCATCCTAAGGTTATCTTAAGGTAATCCTAAGGTTATCCTAGGGTTATCTTAGGGTTTAAACCCTGGGATGAACCTGAGATAACCCTGAGAATACCTAAAGAAAACCTAAGAAAATAAGGTCCCATAAAGAGGGTATATAAAAAGTATTTAATATATTTAGGTACAAAAACTACTGTTTATGGCAATAAGTAATAGCGTGTTGTTAAAGCTGCTTTCGGGCCAGATGAATAAAGAAATTGTGTTCAAGCAATATGGCGACAAAACCGTCATAAGCAAGTATCCTGATATGAGCAAACGCACCTTCACCGACAAACAATTGCAGGTGCAGGAAAAGATGTATGAGGCCCATTATACCGCAAAAGGGATCATGGCCAATGAAGAACTGGCCAGCGCCGCACAGGTACGCCTGAACGTTACGCGGAATAAACTGTATACGGCTTTGATTAAGGAATATTTTAAAAGCCAGCAGGAAGGCTAACGCTGACTTCTTTTCTTTATAAGCTGACTGTATTGTTCCGGCAGTTGTTTTTTGTCGGCAAACACAGTATCGAAACCATGATTTGTAAAGTCTATCAGGGAATAGAGGCGTTCTTCTTCGCGGGTGGTGTCCTTCGGGTTATCAACGCTGTTGTCGTGCCCCTGGAACACTTCTATTAAAGCCTGTATATGTTTGCTACTGGTATCTCTGAACAGCCAGCTTGTTTTTGACATATAATCACCCGCATCGCCGAAGTTTTCTCCCAACTCTATATAGGAAGTAAGGCTGTCTTTCCTTCTGTCCCAAAGGAACATTTTAATAGAAGAAGGCTCGTATTCAGAAGGCGTTCTTACCAGTAAACCCATATGGGCGCTGTCGAGCATGAATTTATAAATGGCGAATAAAGCAGGGTGTTCGCTGCTGTGCTGTTGCGCCATTTCTGCCGGAAAAAACCGGGCGTTTAAGCTATCGATACTGCGGCCGTTGAATGCGCTGGTAATGGTGTCGGGAGAATGAACTTCCAGGGTGTCGAGCCCGATATTAAAAAACTGGGCAAACAGGCCTTTGAACCGGCCGTTATAGGTGATGTCGCCTTTTGATTGTATGGGTTTGGGCTGATCGCAGCTAAACAGGGCGACCATAGCCGCCAGGAAGAACAATTTTTTCATAACGGTAGTTTTATAACCAAACTAACACCCGCCTTCGCCCCGCACTTTAAACGTAGTTTTTATTTTTTTACTGATAATTTGTATGGTGCCGGAATAGGTATACAGTTCATCAGCCACTTTTTCTTCCTTCTTACGCACTATTACTTTATAGCCTACGGCATAATATACATCTATGGAGCTGATGGCAGTCAATTGTTTTGATTCGCGCCTGTTCTTTTTGAGTTCTATATCTTTCCCTTTGATCCTGATCAGCGCGAAATCACCCATGTCGGAGAGAAAAACATACTTTTCGTCGCTTAATTTACAAGAGTCGTAGGTAAAAAATTCACCACAGCCATCAATAGAGCCGGGGATTGATTTAAGGAATTCCAGTCTGGGACCGGTGAAAACAGGAGTGGCAGGCGTGGTTTTAACCGCCGCCTTTTTTTCGGTTTTTTTAGAAGTACTGGGTTTTGGTTTGCTATCCTTGGCCCCGTCGCTATCGGCACAATGAGCAAACACCAGCGCAGTTAACAGAATAACAGCAAATCTTTTCATCTTTTAAATCTGGTTAGGATACCGGGTAAATCGGGCGTAAGATACTGATTGTGCGATGAAATCCATAACGTTACTGTTGTATTATGGATATTTGTGATGTGAAATTGCTGTATAACCAAACAGGCCCGCCTGGTGGCGAACCTGTTGTATAAATTCTTACAACGTGAACCCACCATCGATTACAAACTCCGAACCTGTTATAAAAGAGGCGCTTTCATCGCTTAAATAAGTGACCAGTTTGGCTACATCTTCTGCCGTACCGATCTTTTTAAGCGGGATCTTGTTGGTAAGATGATCCATGATGTTATTTACAGTAGCTTCATCCATCCCTGTTTTACTCATTACTTCGGTGCGGGTGGGGCCAGGGCTTACAATATTTACCCTGATCTTTTTAGGCGCCAGTTCTGCCGCTGCGGTTTTGGCTATTGAATTTAATGCCGCTTTGCTGGCCTGGTAAACAGAACTGTTTGGGTTATACGTAGCCGCTACAATGGAAGACAGGATCACCACCGAAGCGCCTTCGGGCAACAAGGGAATAAATTTGCTCAGGGTAAAATATGCTCCCTTGAAGTTAATACCCATTACATTGTCGAAGTTTTCTTCACTCATGGTTTCAATCGGACCCATAGAACCCACAACACCTGCGTTGATAAACAGGATATCAACTTTACCGAATTGCTGTTGAACCCCTTTATACAAATTTTCTGTATCTGTTAAACTCGCCTGATCGGCCACAAAAGGAATAGCGCCTATTTCCTGCGCGGCTTTTTCAATAGCTTCTTTCCGGCGTCCTGTTATTATTACAGTTGCGCCCTGTGCTACCAGTTCTTTGGCTGTTGCATAGCCGATGCCACTGTTTCCACCGGTTACTATCGCCACTTTATTACTAAACTTTTCCATAGTTAAATATTTTTTACAAAGGTATCGGCCAGTTGGTATAACCAGTATCATCAAGTATACCAGTTAAATATTTTAACAAGTATGAAAAGAGACCAGGAGGAAGAACTGAGATCGCTGCAGGATACCCTTTATTTTATTGGGGGAAAATGGCGCATCCCGGTTATCAATTCGCTGTGTAACGGCAGCCGGCGGTTCAGGGAAATAGAACGCAGCATCCCGGGCATTACCACGAGAATGCTGTCGAAAGAATTGAAAGAAATGGAGTTGAACAAGCTGGTTAAAAGAACCGTGTACGACGACACGCCGGTATCAGTGGAATATGAACCCACGGAATATTGCCGCACCTTTGGCAAGATCATTATGGAAATGATAAACTGGGGAAGGGACCACCGCAAGTTCATCCAGAGGAATAAATAGGCAAAGGGCAAAGGGCAAAGAATTTTGGGAGTTGCAAGATCGTAAAGTATTCTCAAAATTCACGAGCCATTGCCGATTGCCGATTCACGATTCACGAGTATCACGAGCCCTTTCACGTTTCACGATTTGCCTTTATCTATCCCCCAGCCATTCCAGAAAAGCGGTTGTTTTTTCCTTGCCGATCAATAACTCATCGGGGGTGGGAAGCACCAGCTTTACAAACAATTTGCGGGCTGAATAATGCTCTACTTCTTTAATGGCTTTAAAGTTTACCAGGTATTGCCGGTTGAGCCGGTAAAACTGCCGGGGCGATAATTGTTCCTGCACGGTTTCCATCGACTGGGTGAGCGGATAGCTTTGTCCCTGAAAGGTCATGATGGTTGTGGTATCGTACCGGATATGAAAAAAGGCGATCTGTTCGGTTTGAACCGTAATATATTTATTGTCCTTAAAAACCAGGAAGCTTTCTTTGCCTTTATTGGCGGCGCCAATTTTAGCCAGTAACCCGCTCAGATCGGGCTGGGCGTTTTGCTGAAAAAAGTTCTTGAGGTTATCTACTTTCTCAAACGCTTTCTGTACTTCTTCTTTAGAAAAAGGTTTCAGGATATAATCAATGCCGTTAGCCTTGATGGCATCCAGGGCATATTCACCAAAAGCGGTGCAGAAAACTATAGGGCAACGGAGTTGAACACTCTCAAATATTTCAAACGCCAACCCGTCTGACAGTTGAATATCCATAAACACCAGGTCGGGCTGTTCATTGGTAGAAAAAAAGTTAACGGCGCTTTCAACACTTTGTATGCTGGCTACAATGTTTGCGGTAGGTCGTATGGCCGCAATCATGGCGGCAAGTGATTTGGCGGCTTTTATCTCATCTTCAATAATTACTATTCTCATATGCAACGGGAAGTTTTATAGTAAAGTGAGTTTCATTGAGCTCAATGATCACCTTTTTATCTAACAGGTGCAAATATCGTTGTTTGATGTTTTCCAGCCCCACACCTGCCGACGCTTCTTTGGTTCTTTTTAACTGGATCTTGTTCTCCACAACGATGAACTCATTTTCTGAATAGATGCGCACCTTCAATGGTTTGTCTAACGATACTACATTATGCTTTATACAGTTTTCAATCAGCAATTGCAACGTGAACGGCGGTATCCTGGAAGCTAAGTGAGCTTTGTCGATAGTAATGGAAACATCCAGACCATCTTCAAAACGGGCTTTTTGCAAGAAGATATAGGCTTCCAGCGTATTCAATTCTTCCGAAACGGGGATCAGGTCAAGCTTTCTGCTTTCGAGAGTAAAGCGGTAAAAGTCAGACAGCTTTAAAATGAAATCAACCGAATGTTCATCATTGTTCTCCACCATGTATTTCAGCGTATTCAAACTATTGAACAGGAAATGGGGGTTCACCTGTTGTTTTAACAATTCATACTGGGCGGCGAGGTTGTCCATTTTGGTGCGCTCCAGTTCAATACTTACTTTTTGATGCAGGTAATTCTGATACAGGAAGTGAATGAACATATAGAAGGTCACATTCACCAGTACACCTCTTACTTCGATCATCAACATGGTGGGACCAAAATCCAGGTGCGAGATCAACACCTGTTGCAACAGCGCCAGTAAGAACATAACGCCCACTCCCGTAACCAGGCTTATAATAAGGCGGGTTACAGAAAACCCTTTGGCAATATCCCGGTGGGTGTATTGGGGAAGCGTATAGATATTGTAATACCACACGAACAGGGCGAACAGCGCGGTAACGCTGCAATTGACCACTGTTTCAAACAGGTTGAAATGCTGTTCCGCAATTTTGGGAACAGCCATCAGCAGGCCCAGCACCAGTGAGCTAAGCCAGATGACCTTATTGGAAATGGTGAAGTTTTTTGTGCTCATTTGATGGGTCAAAAGTAGAATTAAATGGCTGATTATTGACGTCCTTAATTGCCTGGTTCAGGTGCCAAAATGCCTAACCGGGCATTTTATCGGTTTTTATCCGGCGGGTTTGTCGTCAATTTGTGGAACAAACAACAAACACACAAAAACAAATTATATGAACTGGACAAAAATAAAAAAGATGGCAGGCTGTGTAGCCGTAGCAGGAGTGACTGTATGTTCCCTTTCATTAAATGTGGCATGCCAAACGCCGGTTGCCGAAAAGCGGGATCAACAACCAGCAACAGGTGATAACAAGGGATTTGCCCTGGTAGAATTGTACACGTCGGAAGGCTGTTCAAGTTGTCCGCCGGCCGATCAGTTAATGGAAAAACTGCAACTGGAAAATGCCGGCAAACCGGTGTATGTGGTAGCATTCCATGTTGATTACTGGAACCAGCTGGGCTGGAAAGATAAATTCAGTGCCGCCGAATTCACGGCTCGTCAACGTCAGTATTCCGACTGGATGAAACTGGAAACGATCTATACCCCACAGGTGGTAGTGAATGGAGTAAGTGAGTATGTAGGTTCCAATGAACGGTCGATTGTAAAAGCGATCGATGCCTCCCTGAACCGGGCTACAGATAACGCCCTCACTTTAAAGGGTAGGGCAGATAGCGGCAAAGTACAGGTAGCGTACGAGGTTACCGGTTCAACAAAGAATAAAGCGTTGTACCTGGCGCTGGTTCAAAAGAAAGCAAGCTCGCATGTAATGGCCGGGGAGAACGAAGGCCGCCAGTTATCGCATGTACAGATCGTTCGGGAACTGATACCTGTAGATATTACAAACAAAAGTACGACCATCAATTTACCTGCAACACTGCAACAGGAAGGCTGGGAATTGATCGGCTTTGTTCAGAATAAAGGCAATGGCAGTATAACCGCCGCCGCCAGAATGAATTAATTAAAACTACTACTTCACTATTAACACAAACTTAAAATGAAACACCTGTTATTACAACCCAAACGCATTTACTTACTGACTTGCATGACCGTATCGCTGTTCCTGCTGTTGGCGGTTCAAACCATGGCAGAACCAACACCCGGACCTATAAAAAATATCGTGATCGTACACGGCGCTTTTGCAGACGGTTCAGGTTTTAAAGGATTGTATAAGATCTTAACAAAGAAAGGATATCATGTAACTATTGTTCAGAACCCGCTTACTTCTTTGAAAGACGATGTGGATGCCACGTTGCGCACGCTCGACAAACAGGATGGGCCTACAATACTGGTAGGACACTCCTGGGGTGGAACGGTGATAACGGAAGCAGGCGTACATCCAAAAGTAGCGGCCCTGGTATACATCTCCGCATTTTTACCTGAAGTGGGTGAAACAACAGGTCAGCTGGCTATGTCATTGCCAATGGTAGGCGAAGGCGGCATTTTACCACCCGATGATAAAGGCGTAGTGTATTTCGACAGAGCAAAATTTCACGCAGGATTTGCCGCCGATGTAAGCCAGGAGGAAGCAGATTTTATGAGCGACTCACAAGTACCCATTTTCGCAGCCTGTTTTGGCGCCCCTGTTACCAATGCCGCCTGGAAAATAAAACCAGCTTATGGTATTGTAGCAACAGAAGATAAAGCCCTTAACCCTGCAATAGAACGAAACATGTACGAACGCGCTAAAGCGAAGATCACCGAAATAAAAGGCAGTCACGTTATATTCATTTCGCAACCGAATGCTGTTGCCAATGTGATCATTGACGCAGCCAATGCACAGAAATAAATTCAGTAAACAATCAGATAACAAGTAAAAAATTATAAAAATGGAAACTTTAGCATTCCCAGGAACACAAGTTGAGAAAGTATTATATACCGGGAAAACACATACTACTGGCGGCCGGGATGGCGCTGCTAAAAGTAGTGACGGTAATTTAAATGTAAAGTTGACGACACCTGGAAAAGGCGATGGAACAAACCCCGAACAATTGTTTGCCGCCGGATGGTCAGCCTGTTTCATTGGCGCCATGAATATTGCCGCTAACAAAATGCGCATTCAATTACCGGCTGATACAGCCATCGATGCAGAAGTAGATCTGGGTACTGCCAGTGGCGGATTTCTGATACAGGCGCGGTTGACTATAAGCCTGCCTCGTTTGGACCCTGAAGTTGCGCAACAATTGATTGAAGCGGCACACGCAACCTGTCCGTACTCAAAAGCTACCCGCGGTAATATTAATGTAACGATCAATCTGGTGTAAGGTTTCATGGCTATACAACAGGGCTGTCCCGATATATCGGGCGGCCCTTGTTTTTTTGGTGGCAGCGGTTCTTAAATTGAAAATTGGGTGCATCCCAGAAAACCGGTAGATGATCCATCATGGTAAACAGGTAATCTTCTAAAAGCTTGTAGAATTAAGAGAAGAGAACGAAGCCGAAAAGATCACAATCACAAGTGGATTGATGAAAAGTTGCGCGTTGTAATAATAGTTTAGTCCCGTTAAATTTGGAAACTATGCGCTGACTAAAACTTATGGAGTAAGCATTGTTTAATGAAATGCCAAGCGGAACCCTTGGCCGGCCGGTTAAATTTATTTATTTGCGCTTTATGAAAACAAGGATTGTTTGCCTGCCAATCGCTGTATTATTGTTTGCCATGAACCACGCTGCCTGCTATGGACAGTCAATGGAACAAATGTGGGACACCACATCAAACAAAAAGCAGCAACCCAATGCTCAATGGTTCAAGGAAGCGAAGTTTGGACTCTTCATTCATTGGGGCCTCTATTCAAAACTCGCCGGGAGCTGGAAAGGGAAAAGGTACTATGGAAGTGGTGAATGGATCATGAATGTGGCAAAAATACCGGTACGGGAATACGAAAAAGTGGCGGCAGATTTTAATCCGGTGAATTTTAACGCAACGAAATGGGCTATGCTTGCCCGGGAAGCAGGTATAAAATACCTGGTGATCACCGCCAAGCATCACGAAGGGTTTGCCATGTTCGACTCAAAAGTAAGCGACTACAATATTGTGAAAGCAACGCCTTATAAAAACGACCCCATGAAGGCGCTTGCTGAAGCCACCCGCAAACAAGGCATCCGGTTTGGTTTTTATTACTCGCAGTTTGTTGATTGGCACGAACCAAATGGTGGAAAGAACACCTGGGATTTTGACGAAAGTAAAAAGGATTACCAGCTTTACTATCAGCAAAAAGCCATTCCGCAGTTAAAAGAACTTTTGACTAATTATGGTCCGCTGGGAATTGTTTGGTTTGACCTGCCTGGCGGACTTACAAAGCAGGAAACGCAGTCGTTGGTAGACAGTCTTCATAAGCTGCAGCCACAAAGTTTATTCAGCAGCCGGGTGGGGCAGGGGCTTGGTGATTACAAGGATTTTGGTGATTCTGAAATTCCTCCGGTACCCATCAACGATCTTTGGGAGTCGATTTACACACACAATGATTCCTGGGGATATATCAGGCACGATATGAACTTTAAATCGTCGAAAGAGATCATTCAGTTGCTTGCAAAAGTAGCTTCCAGGGGCGGTAACCTGATGTTGAACATAGGGCCAGATGGTGAAGGAAACATTCCCTACTATTCTGTAAAATATTTAAAAGAGACCGGCAGGTGGTTGCAGGCGAATGGGGAAAGCATTTACGGTACAGAATATGGATTTGTTCCGGCACAGCCATGGGGGGTAACTACCCGCAAGGGAAGCAAACTCTTTCTGCATGTTTTTAATCGGCCCAAAGATGGAAAATTATTGGCGCCCGGTTTTCCCAATGCTGTTCGAAGCGTATATTCCCTGGCAGATAAAAAAAGCCTGGCATGGAAGAAAACGAATACAGACCTGATCATAAACCTCCCGGCATTTAAATCAGATGCCCCTTCAACTGTATTTGTTATTGAATACGCAGGCGGGGCGCCTTCCTACGATGCAAAAGCACCTGTTACAATTTCGTCGCAATTTGAAACAAATACCGTGGAGGCCATCAAGGCAACCACTTGGGGTGAAGCAGCCATCAAAAGCATCACCTTCAGTCATTATTATGGCGACTGGAAACACGAGACCTGCATTACCGGCATGAAAGCACCGGGCGATTCAACCACCTTCTCTATCAGAGTAACTCAGCCAGGCGATTACAGCGTAATTTTAGATTATTCCTGCGGACGGGAAAGCGCCGGGCAGGAAGGAAGAGTAACCCTGAATGGCAATGAGTTTTTATTTAAAACGCTTCGCACTTCGGAGTATGACAAAGCTGCCCCGCTTCTTTTTATAAAGAAGCCGGTTGCAATTGTCAATTTTACAAAAGCAGGCGTATATTCATTGAACATTCATCCTATTCAGCAAGGCCCGGAATTATTTAAGCTGAAGTCGGTTATTTTGGAACCCATGTGATAATTATGATCAGAAAATATGTATATACAGCCTGCGTTAGTATACTAATGCTGCTATTCGTTACGCGTGTTGAAAAAACGCATGCAGCCATTACCCTCCCGGCGATTATTACCGACAGCATGGTATTACAGCAAAGATCGGCAGCTGCCCTTTGGGGTTGGGCAAAAGCTGGAGAGAAAATTGAGATCACGAATGATTGGGATCACCGCAAGGTAAAAACTATAGCTGATAAAAACGGAACCTGGCAGGTTCGTATTAAAACAGGAATTGCCGGCGGTCCTTATACAATCACCATCAGGGGTGAAAACACCATTACGATCAAAGATGTATACCTGGGCGAAGTATGGTTGTGTTCGGGTCAGTCGAATATGAATTTTCCCCTGGGGAAAGGAGAAAGCTGGCGCACAGGCGTGTTTAATTGTGAAGCTGAAATAGCGAAGGCGAATTATACCACCATACGCCTGTTTACAGTGAAGCAGGAAGTTGCCAATGAACCACAAAAAGATGTAAAAGGAAAATGGAACTCCTGCACGTCATCGGTAGCGGCGGGTTTTTCTGCCGTGGCTTATTATTTTGCAAGAGAAATTCAGAAAGAAACAGGTTTCCCTATAGGTTTAATTCATTCATCCTGGGGCGGAACGCCAGCAGAATCCTGGACCAGGAAGGATACATTACAGGGAAATCATGCATTGCTTCCCATTCTGCAAGGCTATGAGGAAGCCATAAAGAAATTTCCTGCCGATGAGAAAGCGTATGCTGTTGAGTTGGAAAAATGGAAACGGGGATTGGATTCTATAACGCAACAGGGGGGGAAGGCCACGCCTATGCCAAAGAAGCCTGTAGACCCCCTTACCGATTCCAAATCTCCATCAACGCTTTATAACGCCATGATACATCCGCTGATCCCTTTTACCATCAAGGGTGTGATCTGGTATCAGGGCGAATCAAATTCAGACAGGCCGTGCGAATACCAAAAGTTGTTTCCGGCATTGATCAACAGTTGGAGAAAGGAATGGAATACTGATTTCCCTTTTTATTTTGTTGAAATAGCACCGCATTATCAGAAGATCCCTGAGATCAGGGAAGCTCAGTTGTATACCTATAAAACAGTTTCCCGGACAGGGCTTGTTGTTATTACTGATTATGGCGATTCGTTGAATATACATCCAAGGAACAAAGAAGTAGTTGGACACCGGTTGGCCTTATGGGCATTGGCAAAGGACTATGGCAAAAAAGAAATTGTTTATTCAGGGCCTATTTACAGATCCATGAATATAGAAGGCAATAAGGTTGTCATTCACTTTGATTATGCCGATGGCGGGTTGGTTGCAAAAGAAGGCACATTGAAAGAGTTTGCCATTGCCGGTAGTGATAAACAGTTTATGAAAGCGAATGCCACGATCGAAGGTGACAAGGTTATTGTTTGGAGCGACATGGTGAAGCAGCCGGAAGCCGTAAGATTTGGATGGCGGAACTTTCCGCATGCGGAATTGTATAACAAGGCGGGGTTGCCTGCATCGCCCTTTAGCACCGGCGGGCTTATGGCTTATCCCTGCCAATAATGAAATTGTGATAAGTGGGCTCATGGATACGAGGTTTATTAATTACAAAGATCCTGGTTTTTTTATTAAGGGGCCTGGTAACCCAATTTGACGAGTGGGTTGATAAAAGAGTTGTGCATTGTAAGTCAGTGGGTTATGGTGTCGTTTAAAACGGAATAAATTTGTTATTTTTGTTAGACAAATTCTGTGAATCATGGACTCTAACGGGCAGAAATACTGGTTTGAATTAACTGCGGAAGAAAAGGAAAACAGGTTAAGAGAAGCTTTAGTAGAAGAAATGGAAAAAACTAAGGCAATGAACCTGCCTGTCATTTATCGAAATGAATTGTGTATAAAACCCAATATGTTCATTCATAAATACCCCAACGGTCACACCGTTCTCATTGAACTAAATACTCCAACTCTGAAATAAAAGTAATTAAGGTCTTACAACAATGAGTAATCCTGTTCTTTTTATAGTAGCAGAACCAAATGGCTCAGGTAAGAGTCTTTTCTCGAAAAAATTAACAACATCAGAACTTGAAGTTTTTGATGGGGATAAGCACATGGCGGCTTTGATAAAAAAATACCCTGAAACGGGTAGTGAAGCGCTGTGGTCATTTATCAATGAGAATATTTTTGAAAGTCAAAAAAGAGAAGTGTTAGCCTCCCGCGTAAATTATGCTTTCGAAACCAACTTTAGTTCGCCGGATCCAATGAAGACTGCGAGGGAGTTTAAAAATGTTGGATACGATATTCACCTTATGTTTATGGGACTTAATTCATTAGAAGAGTCTATGCAAAGGGTGGTGCATCGTGTAACTAAAGGTGGACATAACGTGTCAGAAGCTCAAAGGCGCGACAGAAATATAGAATTTGTTATCAACGTGATAGTATTTATATTTATCTACATAATGAACAGAATCATTCTGGCAGAATGATTTAGAACTTACAAAGATAAAAAGGATAATGATGGAAATCGGTTTAAGGGAATGCATGGGTAGGGTATTTTAGTGTATTAAGGTTTCTCTCTACCAATAAAATTACCATTGCCGGTTAAAAAGTCAATGGCCCTTTTAACGTTTCTGTCTAAGCTTTCTGCTGTTTTTAAATTAGCGATGTATCTTACTATCTCTTTTTTCCTGGAAGGAGGGAGACTGTCGAACATCTTTTTCGCGGCAGTATTTTCCTTTAAGGCCTTTACCAGTTTGGGATGAGGTTTTATTGTTCTGTTTGCCGGATCGAATTCAATACATAGTTCTATTTTTTCTCCAATCCTTTCCGGCGACTTTTTAAGCATGGTAGTGTTGATGTATAACCGCCAAGCGCCTTTGTACTTTACCAGCGTTTGTTTATAGGCTTTATCATTGACAGTACCCTTGATGGGAATGTATCCCGTTTCTTTCCCAGCGTGTATGAAGATTTGTTTTAATATTCTGTCGGGCACAAATACAAAGGGATTGATTCCAATGAGTTCTATTGTCGCCTTGAATTTATGCATAGATAACAGCTGTTATACTGCTAAAATAGCTTATAATAGTGGAACCTAATAATAGAAACCTTATGGCGGCACCATACCTGAGTGGGTTTAATCAAGCGCAAAAGCTACTGCCGCTTTTGCATGAATAAGTGTAGTGTCAAAAGTGGTGACGGAAACGCTTGCATCCTTCAGCAAAATAGGGATTTCAGTGCAGGCATACACGACGCCTTCAGCGCCTTCTGAAATAAGTCGGTTGATGATTTCAAGATGAGTAGTCATTGATGATCCAGTAAAAACGCCTTTTACCATTTCATTCAGGATGCTATTATGGATGAAATTTCGTTCTATTTCATAAGGAACGATGGTGGTAATACCATGATCAGCGAGCGCATCTTTATAAAAAGAATTTTCCATGGTAAACCTCGTGCCAAGGAGTGCTACTTTTTTAATGCCGGTTTCTTTTATGGCTTTGGCAGTTACTTCCGCGATATGAATTAAAGGCAGCTGTGCCGCTTGCTTGATTTTATCAGCGATCAGGTGGGGAGTGTTAGCTGCCAGTACGATGCAGTTGGCACCAGCTTCTTTCAGTTTAACAGCAATATCTATATAAATGCGGCTGATATTATCCCAGTCGTTTACGTCGAGTAGTGGTTTAATTTCACCGAAGTTAAGCGAATAAAGGATCAGCTTTGCGGCATGAACGCCACCGAGTTTTTCATTGATCAATTCATTGATAAGTCTGTAGTAATCTACTGCTGACACCCAGCCGGTGCCGCCTATGAGTCCTAGTGTTTTCATTACAGCTAATTTAATGTAAATAGATCTGTAATGATTGGATAAGCTGTGACCGGGAATACAGCGTCAAATCCTGTTATTGATTTTCCAGGTAATTTTTTTGGTGAGAAAGTAAGATAGCTCTATATTTGCAAACTCTAAAATAATCAACTTTTTCATAGTAGGTTGATTATCCAGGAGATTAGCTCGGTTGGCTAGAGCATCCCGACGTGTCGGGAAGGTCACAGTTCAACTACGATAAATGGGGAATTAGCTCAGTTGGCTAGAGCGCTTGCATGGCATGCAAGAGGTCACCGGTTCGACTCCGGTATTCTCCACTCTCATTCGCCGGAGCCTTAACGAAGGCGGAAAGAAACTTTCAAAGGTCTGCAGCAATGCGGGCCTTTTTTTATTTGCAGAGCCTTTAGAAGAAAGGGAATTACTTTTGCATCTGATAAAGACTTACCCATTCACCACCAAGAAATAACTTGCCATATTCTGTTTGAATTTAACTTAAAACCATGAACATACAAATTCAAGAAATATGGACAGACTTATACCTGGAACTGAAAAAATTTATTTCAGGTAAGGTTAAGGACGTTGACACTACCGAAGATATTCTTCAAGACGTTTTCCTGAAGATTCAACTTAATATCCATACACTTAACGACTGCACTAAACTTACGGCCTGGGTTTATCAAATAACAAGAAACACAATTGCCGATCATTACCGTAAAACAACCAATTCAATAATTCAGATTGATGGTGTTGACCTGGCAGAACAAGATAGCGAAGAGCCTCTATATCATTCTTTAAATAATTGTATCAATCAGAAAATAAATAAGTTATCTGATAAATACAAGCAAGCGATACTACTTACATATTTAAAAGATTACGCTCAAATTGAATTAGCGGAAGAACTAAATATATCTTATTCAGGAGCGAAAACGAGGGTACAACGGGGCAGAGAAAAGCTGAAAGACCTTATCTTGAATTGTCCAAACGTTGAAACAGACAGTAAGGGAAATCTTATTGCATATGAGCCTCCCAAAAAATAAAAATGCGTCTTTTTTGCCTTCACCACGTCCATAGAGTATAAATGGTAACAAACTAAAAAACAAGTATGGACAATTCTAAAAAAATTGAAGTGCAGATCCTTAATGCCTTTGTTGATAATAATAAGGGTGGAAATCCGGCAGGGGTTGTTTTAAATGCGGATAATCTTACAAATGAACAGAAATTAAAAATTGCAAAAAAAGTAGGCTTATCAGAAACTGCCTTTGTTTCAAAATCAGAAATTGCCGACTTTAAACTTGATTTTTTTACTCCTACCCGTCAAATTGCTCATTGCGGGCATGCCACAATAGCAACATTTTCATATTTATCGCAGTCAGGGTTAATTAAGAACACGCTTTCTTCCAAAGAAACGATCGACGGGATAAGAGAAATTTTATTAAAGGATGATCTGGCATTTATGGAGCAGAAAGCACCTTTATATACGAATGTTGACAAGCAGGAAGAACAAATTTTAAGATCATTAGGCCTAACTAAAAGTGATCTTTTAAAAGAGACTCCAATTTTATTGGTCAATACAGGAAACTCGTTTGTACTGGTTCCTGTTAAAAGTGCCGAGATTTTAAAAAATATCAAACCAGACTACGCCTTAATATCACAAATAAGTGACGAATTGAATTTGATCGGCTATTATGTTTTTTGTACTGAAACCAGTAGCCCGATAAGGGATGCAACTACAAGAATGTTTGCGCCCAGGTATGGAATAGCGGAAGAAGCTGCTACAGGAATGGCAGCAGGACCACTTGCTTGCTATTTTTTTGACATACTTGGAATAAAAAAAGACCGGATGCTAATTGAACAGGGTTGGTTTATGGGACAACCATCGCAAAGTTTAATTATTGCGGATTTATCGCTGGACAACGGAAAAATCACAAAAATTATGGTAGGGGGGAAAGGCATACTAATGACATCATTGTCAGTAGAAATCGCCTGACCGGATGCAATAGGTCACCGGTTCGACTCCGGTAGTCACCATGAAATTGTAAAACGGATACGGTTATGCTATTACCGAAAACGGGCAGGATTTTATCCGTATTTCCATCGATGCCGCTACTGGTCTTCCTATAATCAATCGGTTAGGGGCGCTTATTAATGATTCGGCCAATGGTACGCATGATATACTTGGAGAAACTTCCGGAGATATTTGCAGCGACGGCGCAGGCAGAGTGTATTTTGTTCCTAATTCTGGCAACGTGTACACGATAGATCCTGCTACAAAAGTAGCTACTTATTACGGCACAATAAGCGGCATGCCCGTAGCTTGCAACTCGGTAGCCATGACTGCCGATGGCCATCTATACATTGGAGGCGGCTATCAGGCCGTATTCGAGGTAACACTATCAACCCTCTCCGCTATTCAGGTTAATAGTAGTACGTTAAATGTTTACAGGTCTGGCGACTATGCCAGTTGTTCCTTTGCTGTACAACCAGCAAGGGTATCAACAGGAGGTGTAATACTCAGCGATAAAGTCGATCCTATTTTACTTGATCAACATGTAGCGATACAGGTAAATCCCAATCCGTTCCTGCAGGATCTGACGTTGACAATACAGTTGAACAAGGCAGAACCTGTACGGATACGCCTCATTGATTTTTATGGAAGAAGCGTATTAACAGCATCTCAAAAGCTAGGAGCTGGCGTAAATACATTGCAAGTATCTGTGCCTGCAGGTTTAAGCAAGGGAATTTATGTATTGGAACTTTCTGCTGGAAATAACCGGTTATTGCAGAAAAAACTTATTAAGCAATAAGATTCATTCAAAGTAATCGATTCCTGCATAAAAATTACAAGCTGTCTCCTATGTTTGCAAAAACATGGAGCCGGCTTTTTTCCTTTATAGCGCTACTTCAGTGTAAAAGAACTAAGGAAATTCCGGAGAGAAAATATATGGACTGATATATTCGCATACCATTGTTTCACAGTATATGGGCGATTATAAAAATTCTATATTTGGTTCGACAATTTGCCGGCGGACTTCAGAATTAATATCCTGCAGATCATTTTATTTTAATCCAGCCAAATATTCCATTTTGACAATCTGCCGGTGGGCCCCACATCTTTCAATGGTCTGTGCGGGCCTTGGCTAGCGTTCGGACATTAGTTAAATTGGGAGTAATTATAACCACCTTTATGATAGCACCTTTTCCATTATATGTAGACGAGATTAGCCCAGATAAATTAAAAGCAACAGTATCGAATGGAAGCAAAGTATTTCATAACCTTAAAATGATGGCATTGGACATGCCAGTCTCATTCATGCCCAGTAAAGAAACTGTCATAATGCCTGTTGGTAAGTTTATTTGCATGCTGATATGGAACAATGGCAACAGGGGCATGGTCTTTCTCGATTTAAAAAACAATGGGAAATTGGCAGAGAAAATGGCTGAAAAGCTTAACCATATTGAGCTTCAGGATAGTTTTATGCAGGTGTATACGGAGATTATAAGCCATCCTGAAAATCACAAAAAGTTCAGACTGGTGTTAGGAAATGCTGAAGATCTTAGATAACAATGCCCCTTGCATTTCAAACAAGGGGCATTGTAATTCAGAAGAGGTAACATCAACAAGCATCACTTATTCGTCACCTGTAAACGACTAACCTGAACCAGTAAGGAGTCATTATTCTGCAACATTCCATTTGTGATAGCCGCATTAAAATAATTTGGCATGGGGGCGGCCTCATTAATTAATATGCTACAGTTACTTACCAGGCAATATTTTATTAAAGGAAGATAATAGTCTTTACCGGAAATTATTATAGGGTACTGCTTGCGATATTTTTTACAATTACCGCCTGCTGCATTGCAAATACTATATGGATTGTACTGTGGCACCTGATTATACAATACCATGCAATGACCAAACAGTTGGCTTTCGGGACCAGGCATATTGGTAGAATCCAAAGGTGAGAGCATCATTTGTGTGTCGGTTTTACTAACGATCTCCATAATCGTGTCTTTCAGTTTTACCTTATTACCATCGAGAAAAGTAAGACTTAATGCGCTGTTGTTATAGCTTACAGATGATTGTCCATAAGCAAATACAGACGTATACTCAGGGAAATTGCGGGTCATAAAGTTCTTGATTAGTTGAACATCCCGATGTGCGCCATTTGTGGTGTACAGCACCAGATCATCTATCAATAAAGTGTTACCTGGTTTGTATGTATTGGGGTTCTTTGTTGTGTCTGGCTGATTTCCATTGGGGTTTGTTGGTGGATTAATTGCAGGCATATCTGTTGAGCTGTCTTTGCCACAGGCGCCAAAAATCACTAATGAAATTAATGCCACTACCAGGTTTCTTATTGTCATGTTTTACTATTTGCATATACAACCTGGCTTTTTGAATTATTCCTATTGGGGAGATGAAAAATTTAAAAAAATATTCAGATATGGTTAAAGTCTAATATTATACGCAATATACCAGGTGTATTTGAAAAGCTGGTCGGGGAACAGGTCAATAGTATAATCGTTATTACTGGCGGTTGAAAATTTGGTGGTGTATTCATCTGTGTGATCCGTAATATGAACACCGGCACTTAGTTGTTGGCTGAATTTTTTCCACGGCTTCAGGTACCAGGTAGCATTAATATTTACACGGTTAAAAACTTTTCCCCGGTAAGGTTTGAAGGCTGTATTGTTCATTTCTTCATCAGGGTTTGAAGGAATGGCTGTGGGAATCGTGATCCAGTCGCCGGTATGAAAATGCCACAGCAGGCTTATTTCAAATGTTGGTTTTGGCTGATAACTGAACAACCAGTTCAGGTTATGACGCCGGTCGTATCGGTATGGTTGTCGATGGCCATTTTGTATGCTATCAAACCGGCGCCAGCTCCATGAAATGGTATAAGATAAAAGCGTTTTCCATTTGCGGAACTTTCTTTCGGCCACCAGTTCTGCACCATAACTTTCACCATTGCCTGTTATCAACTTGTTTTCAATGGAGTCATTGTAAAAAAGAACATTGGCTTTTTCTGAAAAGTTAACCAGGTGATCAATGGTTTTATAATAAACGTCGGCATTGAAGTTTATAAGGCGGTTGTTCTTATATTGATATCCGAGATTGATCATGTTGCTGATAACCGGCTGAAAGTTGCTGTTGGCGGGTAACCATATTTCCCGGTTTATACCCGGGTAAGGACTGGTAACCTGGTGCAATACCTGGCCTGTTTGAGAATACGAACCACTCAATTGTTGTTGATTATTTAATCTGTAACTGGCAAAAAATCGGGGTTGCAATGACTGGTTATTATATGTCTTTGCGGTATAGGCGTTGGCATACAATCCCGGTCTAAGCAATAAGTTATTACCTACCCGGATCTCATTTTCATACCAGAGCGCTACATTATTAAAAGACAATACGGGCTGGGCTGAATACTGCAAATAGTCTTCTTCAAAATCCGTGGTGACAAGGGTTTTATATGGGGAAATTACTATATGCTCAAACTGCCCGCCAAACTGGAATTGCAGGTTGGGCGATGCTGTTAATTCAACAGCTGTTTTTGCTTCAAACCGCGTTCCCTTTTCGTAATTATTGAATGCGGTGATTTTGTACAGTGGTATTCCTCCGGTAGAAGTGTTTGTAAATGCATATTTCAACCCAACGAAATTGTCAAAATTGCTTGAATTCAGCGAGGTGTTAACAAACGAACGCTTCCCCGTCACCAGGTTCCAGTTAACGGTAAACAAACCATTGCTCCATTTTTGCAGATAGCCGTTATTGTCCTGGGTCAGCTGCAGGCGATCATTACCGGTATAACCACTTATCAGCAGTTTGTTGTTCTTATTGAACTGATGGGTGAGTTTAACATGGAAATCTCCAAACAGCGCGTCATAAGCAAGTATGTCTTTAGTGGCGTCACCCAGACTGCTTCGGCCGGCAATCATCAGGGCCGTTCGGTTTTTTGTCAACGGACCTTCAACAGTAATGGCACCCGAGGTAAGGCCGCCCTCTGCTTCGCCATGCCATTCCTCCATATTTCCATCTTTGGTTTGGATAGCTGTAATAGAAGATACTGCACCGCCGTACCGGCCTGGAAAATCATTTTTATATTGTTTTACCGATTTTACGCTGGTATTGTTTACAACCGCTATTTCCCCTAATAAATGCGCGGGATTAAATACGCGGTTACCATCCAACAGAAAAAGATTTTCTCCTGGTTCTCCGCCCCGAACAATTAATTGACCTCCTGTTTCCTGGGTTTCCATATTTCCTGGTAACAAATAAACCGCTCGTACCGGATCGGTTTGGCCAAGCATATTACTATACATGCTGGTTTGTTCTTTATCCAGCTTATTGCCCGCATCGCGCTTCAACGTATTCACCGTGTTTACCTGTACTTCCGGTAACAATGCCGATGTCAGGGGTAGGTTAAAACGGGTATTGTGTTGCAGTTCTACTTCAATAGTTCTGGTATTACATCCCGAGAAAGAAACTTCTATTGTGTGGGTGCCTGCAGGAAGGCTCAGGCTATAGAATCCTGCTGTATTTGATTCGCACAGTACACCGGTTGCCGGTTCCCGAATGCTGGCAAAGGGCAACGGTTCCAGACTACCTTGCTGTTGAATAAAACCGAACAGCACATATTTTTCAAGCAGGGCCCCTGGCGGCAAAGGCTCAGCAGCGGATATTATAATTATTTTATCATTGCGCTCAATGACAGCTACCTTTTGTCCTTTCAGGATCACAGTAAGCACGGCGCCAATGGTGGTTTCGCCGGCAGGCAATGTAAGCCGTTGCGTATTATCGAGCAGGGTGGGAGAAAATTCAATATTTACC
>NZ_JBJMLX010000129.1:0-4593 GCF_045805085.1 Niastella sp. | reverse complement strand
CGAGAAAGAAACTTCTATTGTGTGGGTGCCTGCAGGAAGGCTCAGGCTATAGAATCCTGCTGTATTTGATTCGCACAGTACACCGGTTGCCGGTTCGCGAATAGAGGCAAAGGGTAACGGTTCCAGACTACCTTGCTGTTGAATAAAACCGAACAGCACATATTTTTCAAGCAGGGCCCCTTGCGGCAAAGGCTCAGCAGCGGATATTATAATTATTTTATCATTGCGCTCAATGAGAGCTACCTTTTGTCCTTTCAGGATCACAGTAAGCACGGCGCCAATGGTGGTTTCGCCGGCAGGCAATGTAAGCCGTTGCGTATTATCGAGCAGGGTGGGAGAAAATTCAATATTTACCCCGCAATAAACAATCAACTCATGCAATAATTCGGGAGCATTTCCCTGAGCAGCCCTGCAATCGAACTTTGTTCTTAACAACCGGTGCTGCGCCATACTGCTTGTAACCAATAGAGTGCAAAGGATAAGGAGAGATACACGCTGAATT
Organism: Niastella sp.; assembly: GCF_045805085.1. Classification (NCBI taxonomy): domain Bacteria; kingdom Pseudomonadati; phylum Bacteroidota; class Chitinophagia; order Chitinophagales; family Chitinophagaceae; genus Niastella; species Niastella sp. The sequence goes on along the minus strand of NZ_JBJMLX010000129.1, from coordinate 4,091 downwards.
AACATGCTTCGGTAAAGGTTGTTATACTTTATTGTTTATATAACAGAATGGTATCGTTTTGTTTTCTGTTACTGATATTGGCAAGCAATTTTATTTCTGTAAGTACACTGTCTATAGGCTGCTGATCGAATTTTGCCGTAACGGTAGGTATTACCGGCAGCTTCATCAGCAGGCTGTCTGGTTGAATGTTCAGATTGTAGTAATTGGAAAGAACGGTAGCCACCTGGTTGATAGGTGTATTGTCAAATTTTATAATACCTGTTTTCCAGGAAAGGAAATTAGGATCATTCTGTGATCTTATCTGGAACCCTTTATTGGTAAGTGCACAATATTGGTTTGGATAAATGATTTGTTTGTCTGTCGTATCTGTTTTATTAGTGAACAGCACTTTACCTGTTGTTACAGCCAGTTCGTCCTGCTGATTATTTGTATTAATTGTAAATGAAGTGCCCAGCACTTCCAGGGTTGCTCTTGTTGTTTGAATGCGGAAAGGATGGGTTTTATCATGCTGCACCTCAAACCAGGCTTCTCCGGTAAGCGTTACCTCGCGGATGCTGCTGCTGAATGCTTTGGGATAAGAAAGGGTGGCTCCTTTGCGCAATATTACCTGCGAACCATCGGGCAGGGTAACAGGCATGTTCATTTGATCTGCCTTTACCACTTCGAGGGAAGGCTGCGGCTTATGGTAAAGCAACCAGCCGGCGATAAACAAAACGCCTGCAATACAAGCCGCCATGGCCAGCCGGAATAACGGACGCACTTTACCCTTGTTGCCCTGTACCAATCGTTGGTCAACTTTGTTCCAGGCCTGCTCTTCGTCATAAACGGTTTCCTGTAAAATGGAACCCGCTTCCTGCCAGATCTTCTCCAGTTGCCGGTAAATGGTCTCATGCGATCTGTTATCTGAACGCCACTGTTGCAGTGTTTGTGCCTCCGCCCCGCCAAGCTGACCTTTTAACTGTTTTTCAATCAATAGTAGTATATGTTCAGGAACTTTTATCATAGTTGTATATTACTAAGACAAGGAATTATTAAAAACTCCTACCATCTAATCAATATCTGGTGAAAAAAAAGGTAATGAAGGGCCATAGCCAGCTTTTGGCCTTGTGCACAAAGGAGCGCAGCAATTTCATGGCCTTCCAGGTTTGGTTGTTAACCGTTTTTATGGAGATGCCGAGCTGATCGGCAATTTCCTGGTTACTCAACTTTCCTGTTCTACTTAGCAGAAATACTTCCCTGCATTTTTCGGGGAGCTGCTCAATCCCTTTTTTCAATAATTCCCGGTAATTGGGTATGTCCTCTTCAGCGGGTTCTTCTGTTACTGTCCAGGTTAAATTGTCTTCATCTGCCGGATCCATATCGGAAAGGCTATGTAATTGTATTTTCTTTTTTGCCCCAAGGTGGTTGAAACAGGCATTTCTCACTGCCCGGTACAGGTAAGGGCGCGCCTGTGGAGATTCAATAACGGCTGCGTGTTTTTCCCAGACCCTTATAAAAATGTCCTGCACTGTATCCTCCGCAATAGCGTGATCCAGTACAAGCGAATATGCATATTGAGTAAGCGGTCCATAAAGTCCCCGAAATAACAGCTTGAACTGAACATAAAGATCGTCACGATTCACAAGAACAGGTTTTTGTTTTTAATTGAATGGCATAGATATGTTACGATCAAGTAAAAACGAAAGAGAAGGCATTTTGTTTTTGCTAATTTTTATGCGATGAAGTAGTATGCGTTATAACCTTTTTTAATATGGGGGTGTTTATTTCTTCAGGAGCTTCCCTGTCCACTCACTGGTGGCCTTTACCAGCAGGCTCATGGTGTCTTGTTTACCGGCTTTGAAACTATGGTCAGCCCCTTCCAGTTTCACCAGTTTGGCTTTTTTGAGCGAATCACATACTGCTGAGATCAGGTCCCATTGCGCCAATGTATCTTTTGTGCCCTGTAGGAAGAGCATGGGCACTTTTACGGCTTTTAAATGCTCTGCCCGGTCAATGGATGGTTTACCTGCCGGATGCAAAGGAAAGCCATAAAAAACGATTCCCTTTACGGCTGCTTCGGGATGGGTTGATAAATACTGCGACGACATACGACCGCCGAAAGATTTGCCTGCTGCCAATAAGGGCAGATCAGGGAACAGGTCCCGGGCTTTGTTTATAGCAGCTTCAATGGTTTGCTGGGCGACAGCCGGCGTATCGGGCCTGCCTTTTTTATTTTCTGTAAAGGGAAAATTGAAACGCATAGTACCAATATTCGCGGCTGATAAAGCTTCTGCCAATGAAACCATAAAGGAGTGATCCATACCCGCGCCGGCGCCATGCGCCAAGGTTAACAGGCAGGTAGCATTGGCTGGCACATCATAAGCAGCGGTAACTTTTCCAATGGTTGATGAAACCGGTATGGTAATTCGTTTGGTGCTCATATTAGCTGATTGATAGGCTAAAGGTAGATCATCTTACCAATACAAAATATCAGGCTTATCCTGAACTTCAACACTAAAATAACAAGCCAGGATTTAGTAGTCCCGGCTTGTTATGATTGGCTTTTTATAAGCAGCGCTGCAAAAGTAAAATGCTAATTTTATCCCTTCCGCATCGCTTCTATATCTTCCAGTTTCCTGGGCAGTGATTTACCCAGTTTCTTACTGCCGCTGTCTGTGATCACAAAATTATCCTCGATGCGTATGCCGCCAAATGTCCGGTAATCGTTCAGCAGTTCGTAATTGATGAACGATGTGTGTTTTTGTTCTGCCTTCCAGCGATCAATCAATTCCGGAATGATATAGATACCCGGTTCAACCGTAAGCGTAAAACCCGTCTTAAGCGTCTTACCCAGGCGGAGCGATTTCCAGCCAAATTCCTTGCTTTTCTTTAACTGGTCGTCATAGCCAACCAGTGGTTCGCCCAGGTCTTCCATGTCGTGCACATCAAGTCCTATCATATGTCCCAGCCCGCATTGAAAGAACATGGTATGCGCACCGGCTGCTACGGCTTCCTGTGCATCGCCTTTCATTAATCCAACCGCTGTTAATCCTTCCGCGAGTTTGATACAGGCCTGGGTATGTACTTCTTTATATTGAATACCGGGGCGCAATAATGCAATGGCGTGCTCCAGCGAATCCAGTACTACGTTGTATAGTTCGCGTTGACGGGTGGTAAACGCTGCTCCTGCCGGAAATGTGCGCGTGAGGTCGCCGGCATAATGCCCGGTGGTTTCTGCACCGGCATCAACCAGTACCATCTGTTCATCCTTCAGTGTATTGCCATGATAATGATTGTGCAGGGTTTCGCCGTTTATAGTGAGAATAATGGGATAGGAGAGGCGTCCGTAGTTGGCCAGCGCAATGGCTTCCACTTCGGCGGCCAGTTCGTACTCCTTCATTCCGGGGCGGGCGTGTTGAATGGCGGCCAGGTGCATGTCGGCTGAAATTGAGCAGGCCTTATCCATTTCCTGTATTTCCCTTTCTTCTTTTATCTCCCGTTGCGCTATAACCGCGCGGATCAATGGCTCGGATACAAACTGTTGCAGTTGCTCAATGGAACTATTCAGCCAGGCCGCCAGCTTTATTTTATTTTCCGGCCGGTAGGGCGGCAAAATATGGATGGGACGTTGCGCTTTGCGGGCTGCAGCCAACAGGCTGGCCAGCGCGCCAAGGTTATCACTGGCTGCTATTCCAATGGTTTCAGCCAGCTCCTGTACCAGGGGTTGAGGGCCCGTCCAGATAATATCATCGATGCTGGCATTCTCCCCAAATAGTATTTCCCTGTTTTCATCCAGGTCAAAAATTACCGCCAGACCGGGCTGGTCAATGCCAATATAGTATAAGAAAGTGCTATCCTGTCTGAAAGGGTAGCAGTTGTCTTTATAGTTCATGCTGCTGTCTTCATTGCCTAACAGCAATACAAGGCCATTTGACAATTTTGATTGCAACTGCTGACGTCGCTGTGTATATACCTGGCGGTCGAAAGTAGGCAGGTTCATGTAGTTTTTTTTCGAATGTACGAAGATGACGGCACCCCAAAAATAAAAAAGCCATCCTGTAGACACAGGACGGCGTTATTGATCGTACCCTTAAAAACTATATTTAATTTCT
>NZ_JBJMLX010000128.1:0-2778 GCF_045805085.1 Niastella sp. | reverse complement strand
TACAAACAAAGGAAGCAATTGGTAAGGTTTCATAGCGATTAAATTAAATTTTAGAATAATATCACCCCATCTTGCTGATATTCTCTAAAATTCAAATACCGTTCCTTTTCTTGGAATGTTGAAAACTTGTTGTTTGGTGGGGGTTGGTTAGGGTTGGTGGAGTTGACGAGTTGATCAGTTAACCAGTTGACGAGTTAACAAGTTGATAGCGTTAACAGGTTGACAGGTTGAACTCAGTAAGTTCGGGATCCGACTAGCAATTACTATAGTGCAAACCGCCATGTTATTAAAATAGCACCCACCACCAGCGCTTCTATGATCCAGACATAATTTACATTACCTCTGGTCAATGATTTTATTACAGAGTCTACACCTAACAGTAAAAGTAATGCGGGAATAAAGAATAAAAGGGCTAACCCTTTTGAACTGGCTATAGTAATTATACTAAAAACAATTGGGATCAGGCAAAGTACTGCCGCTACGATAAAGGGCGAGCAATGGTACATTAAATACTTCTTCATAAAGGGTCAATCAGGGGTTGGGTTGCGGGCCCAAAGATAAAAATTATTAGATTCCCTGCAACTGCCCGTCCCTATTGATTCAACGCATTCACCGTAGCCCATACTTCCTTCACCACCGGAATACCCTGCTGCAGGTTCCGCTGCCGGGTTTGCAGCACCCGCTCACCGGGGAAGGTGATGGCTTTATTACTTTCGGGTGTTGATCGATGGTAATCGGTAATAATGTTTTTTACAACCTGCGCTATGGCGGCATGGTTACCGAGCTTATTGGTATCGATGGCAATGAATACCTGCGACACGGCCATCTCAGTCTTTTGTTGGGTGATCTCATGTACCGACAGTCCTCCTGATAATACAGCCGCCAGTACGTCCAGCAACAGCGCCAACCCCGCTCCTTTCCAGTAACCGATGGGCAGTGGCCGGCGTGAAGCGCGAATGGCGCCGGGGTCGGTAGTGAGTTGTCCATGAGTGTCAAAGCCACCGTATACGGGTAGTTGTTCCTTTTTCATGTCTGCCAGCTCCAGCGCCCCAAACGAATATTGCGACATGGCCATATCCAGCACAATGGCTTCCTGTTCGTAAGGCAATGCCATTACCAGCGGGTTATTGCCCAGCTTATTGTCAACCGCGCCCCAGGTGGGCATCAGGGAGGTGGTGTTCGTCCAGCCGATAAAAACAAAACCGGCTTTGGCCGCCTGCCAGCCATAGGTACCGCCCCGCATCCAGTGATTGGTATTGGCCAGGGCCACACAACCAATGCCATGCTGCTGCGCCAGCTGCATGGCGCTGTTGGTGGCATGGATCGCATTTAACGGACCGGGTCCCAGGTTACCATCCCATTGCTGCACCCCACCCCATTGGTGTTTCAGGGTTGGTTCTGCCTGTATATCGATATACCCTTTCTGAATATATTCAACAAAGCGGGGAAAGCGGTTTACCCCATGCGTGTATACGCCGTCAATGCTGTTATTCGTGAATACCTCAGCGCATTGCCGGGCCTTTTCGGGCGTGAGACCCTGCTTCAATAAAATGGCATTGAACAATTGCAGCATCTCAGCTGCGGGGATGGTGATGGTTGGGTTGGTCATGATTGCAAGTTACTATTGTCTGACAAGAACTTGTTTTTTTTAAACAACAGACTGGAAATTACAAAACTGATAATTGCAATTACATGAAGTCCCACATTATTAAAACCAATCAATGAGGGTTGACCCTGAAAAAAACCTTTAAAGACATCGACTGTCAGCACGTGGCCATCATCGGCAAAAAAGGGTATATTCAAAATCACTATCAGTATAAAAAAAGAAATTATTGACTTCCCCAAAATATTCAACTCTGTTTTTTTGAGTACCCATACAATTGGCGGGAATATAATTATACCAATAATAAGGTTCATAATATAAAACCACAAAAGGTAAGCGACAATTTCTCCTCTTATTGATGGCACAATGAAAACTGATAAGAATAAAAGAAGAATGGATATACCGTAATAGGTTAAAATAAATTTTATTCCTGATCTCATTTACTGAGTAGTTATAAAGGTTCTTTGTTTACTTGCACTATCTACATGGGAATGCTATGATAAATTATTCGGGGTTTTCAACGCCCTACTGTAAAGCAAAAGCCACATCTGCAGCTTTTGTGTTTTGCCATAAACTTTAAAAAAATTACTGTTTCATTAGAAACGTCTTTTTATTAATTACCTCATTTCTTACAAAGTAAAGTTTCTTACCACTTATTTTAAATGTCAAGGTATCTGGAGGAAACCCATTTTTTGATGAGTCAAAATAACAGACAACATGATTATTTATTAACTCAAACCTGCCTTTTGCAAAATCACTAATCACGTGTATTTCCGTCTTCTCAACAGTATTATCAGTGTTTAACTTTATTTGATAAAAGGCACTCTTATCTTTTGAGTAACTGGTATTATAAGTTCCATAAAAAATTTTACTACAGGAGAAAAGCAAAGTCATTGCCCCTGTTAATAAAAGCATTTTTTTCATACTATCGAGGGGATTCTATATCGTTATTGACGCAATTTATGGGTTTATATAAAGAAAAAAGGAGCAATGTTTAAGTGTGCAGATTTGGCAATAACCGTGTTGTTTTAGCCAATAGACGTGTAAAGCTATAAATAAAACAGCGCCCTGACGGTACCGTCAGGGCGCTGTTTATTTACTAAGCCACCAGCCGCTGACGCTCGCGCCGCAGCATGACCTCGTCGGCGGGCGGAGCCGGGCAGGTCAGCTCGCGC
>NZ_JBJMLX010000127.1:0-5775 GCF_045805085.1 Niastella sp. | reverse complement strand
CGTTCGCCTACATTGCCATGTTTGCTTCGGAAGTCTTTTGGCGTTAGTCCTTTTTGACGTTTAAAGGTGCGGTTGAAATTGGAGATATTGGTAAAGCCGCAGGCGGCGGCAATGTCAGCAATAGAATCTTTAGTATCGATTAGCAGGCGGGCGGCATGACCCAGGCGGATGTCGTTCAGAAAATCGACAAAGTTCACCCCCGTTTTTGTTTTAAAGAAACGGCTGAAGGCAGTCTCGGCCATGTTCACCAGCGTGGCCGCTTCTGCCAGTCGAACCGGGCGGTTGAAGTTAGCGTTCATGAACTCGATCAGTTTTTCCATGCGCACACTATCCATATAAATATAATCGGCGTTGTAGATCTTCTCGCCCGACAAATAACGCGCGTCCGGAGCGATGGCCAATTCGTTCAGGATGATCATCAGCTCCACCAGCGAATCAAAACCCGTTTTATGTTCCAGTGCTTTGATGCGCGGCGCCACGCGTTGTATCGTTTCTTTTGAGAACAAGATGCCTTTGATGGATTGTTCAAACAGGTCGCGGATGGAACCAAGCTGCGTTCTTTTCAACATGGTTTCATGAAACAGGTCGCGGTGAAATTGAATGGTGACCTCGAAGATCTGAGCGCTCTGGCATTTGTGGGTGAACCAGGCATGCGGAATATTAGGGCCCACCAGCACCAGTTCCAGGTCATCGATCTCCTCCATACTATCGCCCACCACCCGTTTCACCCCTTTGGCATTTTCAATAAAGTTCAATTCATATTCCTCATGAAAATGCAGGGGGAAATCGAATTCCGTTTTGTACCTGGCAAACAACGAGAAGCAGTCCGACTTGGTCAATGGGGGCGCTTCTTTGAGAATTGATCTGGACATGGTACTAAGTTAATATTATTTTTTAACCTGCATAAGAGGCCCTGCACGAATATGGTCCGAATCGACGCGCTTTTACGCAAAAACTGCACGGTTATAAAATTAAGTTGGTGGTACTGATTTTTTATTTAACTTGAATCATATTCGTTTTTGACCATAACAACCAAACCTTTTTCTTATGTCGATAACCTTAACTAACTACAAACCTCCCCACGTTCCTCTTACCAATACATTTCTTCCCGAAAGAATTTAGCGATTGTAACATATTATAAGTTAGTAAACCAAAACGGGGTGCTAAAACTGCTGACCATATCAGTCATAGGCTGGTGCATGTCTGCTGGTTCAATTGCTTATGCCAATAACATCCGGCATTTGAATGGGCGGAATGAACAAAAGATTGCCTGCGATACCTTTCCTGCACGCGAACGCTTGCGAGCCGTTGGAATATCAGGTGTAAGTAACCGGTATGATGTATTTTATATTGGTATACCTGAAACGAACGGAGCCAGTGAGAATGTAACAGTAGCACAACAACCGGTTGAAAACAGACGCGTACCATTACTTAAGATCACTGGTAATATATTATATGATGTCAATTACCGGTCGCGTATAGATACGCCTTACGCCGAAAAAAACGTGTATCAACATACGGTTCAAACAAGACTCGATCTGGTGTATAAAGAACGGTATCCCTTTAAATTATATGTTACCACCCGTTTCAGCAATTCTTCCTTATTCAGAAAGTATACGGATCTTAATTTTCAATTCAATCAATCGGAATTTAAACGGAATATAAAAGAAAGGCTGTGGAATTCGGTTCAATCGTACCTGGCTTCCAAATCGGGCAAATTGGATTCGCTGAAGCGGTTGATAGAGACAAAGAAAAAAACGATTGGTAACCTCAGTCAATCCTTACAGGCGCCCGATGTTACCCAGAAGATGGTGGAAGAGAGGGAAAAAGAACTGTTGAGCAAGCGTTCCGGAACAGGCTCACACAACCAACATTTGCCTGTAGATAAAGTAGATAGTTTAAAGGAAAGAGTAAGCGATGTAAAGGATAAAATAATTGAGGAAGCAGGAAAAATAGATCAGTATAAAGACAGTATTACTGCTAAAAAACAACAACTCGATAGCCTGCGTACTGAATTGGAGGCTATTGAGAATCTGTACCGGAAATTAAAGCTGAATGATGAACTTAATCTGGCTGCAGTAAAAAAGCAAATAGAGAGTGGAAATGATCTGACGGCGCTGGCAGCACATTTACAGCAATTAAATGTTCCCGATACTGTATTGCCAAAAGGCTATAAAACATTGTCGAGTTTACAAACGCTGAGCATTGGCAGAAGTACGGCCGATTATACCGAGCTGTCTGTAAGAAATGTGAGTATTACCGGGTTACAGGTAGAATTCAATCCCCGCTATTATTATGCCCTGGCAGTTGGTAAAGTTGATTACCGTTTCCGGGATTATATTGTTCCCAATGGCGTGCGCTCAAATCAGTATGTAGCATTGGCCCGGTTTGGAAAGGGAATGAAAAATGGCAATCACCTCTATCTGACTTATTACACCGGAAAACGCCAGTTTTTTAACGCGTCCATTGCATCACAGGCAGGCGGTAGCATCCCCGAATATAAACTGGCCGGTGTTACGCTGGAAGGGCAATACCGCCTCAACAAAAATATTACGCTGATTGGCGAAGTGGCCAAATCCACTATGCCGTATTACAGTGTAGACAGTTTACAGCGAAAGAGCTGGATGAATGCCGTTTCCAATTTTAATGAGCGAAGTAACGAAGCCGTTGCATTTAATTTGCTTTCTTACTTTCCTAAAACCCGTACCCGCTTTACCGGTAATCTTCGGTATACAGGCGCCAATTTTCAATCGTTCAGCTCCTTTACAACCGGGGCTTCGCAATTAAAATGGCTGGGCAGGCTGGAGCAACCGCTGTTTAAAAAGCAGTTGACCTTTGTAACCTCTCTTCAGCAAAACGATTATAACAATCCATTTTTAGCAACTACCTATAAAAGTTCTTCTTTACTGGCAAGTATACAGGCAACCGCGCGCATAAAAAAATGGCCGGTACTTTCTGCAGGATATTATCCTTCTTACCAGCTTATCAAAACGGGCGATGATCAATACACCGAAACAAGATATTATATAATGACGGGCAGTGCCGGGTATTATTATAATATTAAAGAAACCCAGTTAAGCACCTATGCAGTATATAGCCGGTTTTATAACGAAATGTCCGACTCAGGTTTTGTGTATTACAATTCAAAGAATCTTTTACTCAGCCAGAACGCTGCATTCGGCCGGTTCTCATTAATGCTCAATGCGTCGCTGAGCACCAGCACCGAGTACGATATGTATACCCTGGAGAATAATGTACAGGTGGCTGTTAGCAAGATTGTCTCTGTGGGCGCAGGCGCCAAAATGATCCGGTATAGTTTGTTACCGGAAAAGCAATGGGGATACAATGCCAGCCTTACCCTGAGAATTCCGCGGTTGGGTGATATTCAACTGATGATCGATAAAGGTTTTTTGCCGGGCTTGAACAGGCAACTCACGGAAAATAGGGTAGGGAGACTTACTTATTATAAAACTTTTTAAACAGGAGCATATGTACAGGCGATTATTATCTGTAATGTTATTCGTGCTGTTAGCCCTTGCAGGCAATGCGCAGGTGTCGGTCTCCGTGCAGGAACCGCCCGCAGGCATCGTACAGAAAAAACAGTTATGGAATCTCTCGTTGATTTATTCCGGTAACAATCCGGTCAGTGTGATGATCGGGCTCACACTGGTAGACCTGGCAGACAACCAACCTGTCCTTACGGCCTATACCCGGCCTGTTACGCTCGTCAAAGGAGTAAAACAGCTCAAAGCAGCCGATATTGAACCGATAGACTACCAGTATTTTTCACCGGCATTCGGCAGGTTGGGTGATGCCTTGCTGCCGATTGGAAATTTCCAGGCCTGTTACACGGTTTATACAGATGCCAAAATAGAAAACCAGGTTTTATCTGAAAACTGCATTTCCATTGAAGTACAGCCGCTGAGTCCGCCTCAGCTTACCATGCCAACAGACTCCGCCTTGATACAACAACCCTGGCCGCAATTCAGTTGGTTGCCGCCTGCACCGGTTACCTTGTTCAATGACCTGAATTATGATTTGCTGGTAACAGAAGTGAGAAGCGATCAAACAGCAGGGGCCGCCATTCAGGAAAATATGCCGGTTTATAACATGCGCCGGTTAACCACATTAATAAATAATTATCCATCTTCTGCAAAGCGGCTCGATACGGGAAAGGTATATGCCTGGCGGGTGATTGCAAAAAATGGCGAAAACTATGCCGCCCAAAGCGATGTATGGACGTTCAGGGTTACGCAGGAACAACCTGAAAAGCCTGCCCGCTTCAGTGGCGCCTATATAGAAGTAAAACAGGGAAGTGATTATACGGCTACGGTTACTGTGTCTGATAATATGTTTGGCGTAAAGTTCTATTCCTACGAAAAAGGCCATGAATCGGTGATCCGGTTTATGGATGAGAAGGGAGAAGTGATCAAAGATATAAAGAAAACGATTGACTATGGTAACAACCTGATGGTGTTCAAACTCGATCAGGCATTCAAAAAAGACGTTACCTATTTTATAGATATCACCGATCTGCAGATGTCGCACTACCGCGCATCATTCAGAATGGCAAACTAAAATACAAACCAGTTTTATACAGCTATATGATTTCACAATTAGCCAGTCAACACTGCAAAAAGATCGCCGGATTCTTTGGGTTTATCTTTCTGGTATCAATTGTATTGCCGGGGCGGGCAGCCTTTGCACCCGCTTATTCATGGAAGTATGGTGCTACCGGCAGTTACAATCCGCGCCCTGTTCCTGCTTTTGTTTCCAGGCCTGAAATTACCAGGACTGTTTCCAAAAAAACGGAAACAAAGAAGACTGCCAACCGGCCAAAGCAGCGCAATTTTATCGGTGGTCCCAGCCAGCCGGAAATGTCATCCTTCCGGTCGGTAAGCGCCGATAAGCTGGTGAATTTGTTTACCGGTGATTTCAGTTATAACATTCCATTGCTGGATGTAGGTGGTTACCCGGTTAATATTTATTACGATGGCGGGGTATCAGCTGAACAGGAAGCCAGTTGGGTGGGGTTGGGCTGGAACATCAACCCCGGTAATGTGAACCGGAATATGCGGGGTATCCCGGATGATTTTAACGGGACCGAAGTACTCGAGCAAACGCAAAAAATGAAAGCCAATAAAACCTGGGGACTTGGTATCGGCGGTGATGCGGAATGGTTAGGAATCAAGGTGCCGGTAACGCTTGAACTGGGCGTTGCATTTAATAACTACCTGGGGCCCTCGCTCAATGCGGGTATCCGGGGAAGTGTATCCTTATTCAATGTAGCGATGTTCGGGGGTAGCGAAAAGTTTGCTGCCAACCTGGGCGCCACGTTGAACTATGGCATGGAGGTAAACTCAAGATCCGGTACTTCATTTTCCGGTAAAGTGTCGTTGGGTGCCGGTGCGGCATACAATGCGAACAAACTGTCTTTCGGCGGGGGGCTGGGAACCGACTACAATTCGCGTACGGGAATAAAAGCGTTGCAGCTCAGTGAACAGGTGCACCTCAGCAACGACCAGGTACGCAATAACCTCATCTCGATGGCCTACCTGTCAAAAGGAGTAGGCGGTAAGTTCTCCACCACCATCAGTTTTGTGAAACCATCTTATTGTCCTTTCATTCGTCCACCCATGACCAATACAGCCTGGTCGGGGCGGGTGCAGATTGGCGCCGGATCCTATGGACTTGCCTTTGATGTGGAAGCGGAAGTGTACGGACAGAAATCAGAAATCGCATCAGCCGATACCCTGCAGAAAAAACCGATGGTGG
>NZ_JBJMLX010000126.1:0-12141 GCF_045805085.1 Niastella sp. | reverse complement strand
CTGGAGCTATACGATGCAGATTTTCCCCGGAAGAAAAAGAACCAGTTGTCGAAAGAATTACAGCAAAGCAATGATGCCCTGGCAGAAAAATATAATCCCCTGGGCAAGTTCCCCTATACAGTATTACTGACTGCCGATGGAAAGGTGGTAAAAGCATGGGAAGGATACCCGGATAACAACAGCACGCTGTTCCTTGAACAACTAAAATCGGTTTGCGATGTCAAACGCCCCTGACCTGCCGTTGGTTGAATACAAACACACGTGTAAATTAATGGGCAACACCTTTGAATTTACCGTGGTGGCCAATGACGAAAAATGGGCGCATGAAAAAATTGGCCTGGCGGTTAATGAGATCAAAAGGATAGAGAAACTGCTCACCACGTTTGATGAAAACAGCCAGACAAACCTGATAAACAGGATGGCTGGCATGGAACCGGTGCACGTTGACCGGGAAGTTTTTGAACTCATCAAACGATCTTTAAAGATCTCCGGTGTTACCGATGGGGCATTTGATATTACTTACGGATCTATAGATAAACGATTGTGGAATTTCGATCGTACCATGACCAGTTTGCCCGATGCCGAAACCGCCAGACGATCTGTGCGGCTGATCAATTATCGTAACGTGCTCCTCGATGAACAGGCATGCACTGTTCTATTAAAAGAAAAAGGGATGCGCATTGGTTTTGGTGGCATTGGCAAAGGCTATGCAGCCGATATGGCCAGGAACCTGCTGGTAAAAGCGGGCGTACATAGTGGCATAGTAAATGCATCAGGCGACCTGGTTGCCTGGGGCAAACAGGCTAATAATGAACCCTGGACTATCGGCATTGCACATCCTGACAATGCCCGATCGGCCTTTTCCTGGCTCAACATTTCTGACCTGGCAATTGCCACTTCAGGAAATTATGAGAAATATGTAATGATCGATGGCAAAAAATATTCCCATACCATCAATCCCAAAACAGGCATGCCTGTAACCGGCATTAAAAGCGTAACCATCATTAGTCCTTATGCTGAAATAGCCGACGCCATGGCTACCCCTGTTATGGTAATGGGCGTAAAAGCAGGCCTCGATCTCATTAACCAGATCCAGCATCTTGGTTGCATTCTTGTAGACGACAACAACAATATCTACACCACCAAAAACATCCAATTAAAATGAGTATTAGAAAATATCTGGCGGCACTGGCTGTAATTACCGGGCTGGCAACATCATGCAAAACAGTTAAAGAATACCAGAAGAACAAGCTGAACGATTCAGAAATGAGCTTGTCTAACCGAAAAGTTGAAAAAACAGAAATGAGTTTTCAATCGTACCGCGAAGGCGCTTCCGGCGCCAATGCCGGTAAAAGCGGCGGCGGCTGTGGCTGTAATTAATTAACTGTTTAACCAAAAGGCATGAAAAAAATATTCTTAACTGCTTTAGGTATGGCGGCATTGCTACAATCATTTTCGCAGCAACTGCCCGATAGCAGTTTTCAAAGCAGGAAACTGAAAATAGATGAAATAAACCTGGTATCAAGTTACTATAACCAGAACGGCGATCATGCGGCAGTAACAGGTGGCATTGGCACCCAGCAATTAACCGACCTTGCCAATGTATTTGATGTAAAGCTTACCAAATACGACCGCAAGCTACGGAAACATTCATTCGATGTGGAAGTAGGTATCGATCACTATACATCGGCTTCCTCCGATAAAATTGATCTGAAAGCCAATTCCTCTGCGTCACACGCAGATACCCGGATCTATCCGTCTCTTACCTGGAACATGGAGAATGAACAGAAAGGAAGCACCATTACAGCCGGCGTATCCTCCTCTTCCGAATTCGATTATACTTCTTTCGGCGCCAATGCAGGATTCTCTAAAAAAACAAAAGACAGGAATGGTGAATTGTTGGTTAAGATGCAGGCTTACTTTGACCAGGTAAAGCTGGTTGACCCCGTAGAATTAAGAACTAACCCCAACAACAGCCGCGAAGGCGGTTATGGGTCTGCCAACCGTACAACCCTTGCAGGCTCTTTATCCTGGTCGCAGGTTATTAACAAGAATTTTCAAATAGCATTCCTGGCCGATCTGGTACACCAACAGGGATTCCTGAGTCTTCCTTTTTACCGGGTGTACTTTACCGATGGCAGTGTTCACCAGGAAAAATTACCTGATAACCGCCTGAAGATACCATTGGGTTTCAGGGCCAATTACTTTCTGGGCGACAGGTTCATCATCAGGACCTGGTACCGGTATTACAAAGACGACTGGGGCATTAGCTCACACACAGTAAATATTGAAGTGCCGGTAAAGATCACCTCCTTCTTTTCTGTGAGTCCCTTTTACCGGTTCTATAACCAGTCGGCTGTAAAATATTTTGCGCCCTATGGCCAGCATACGGCACAGAATGAATTTTACACCAGCAATTATGATCTGTCAAAATTCAACAGTAATTTCCTGGGAGCGGGCATCAGGCTGGCGCCGCCCAATGGCGTATTTGGCGTTAAGCACTGTAATATGTTAGAGATCCGCTATGGGCATTACACCAAGAATATAAACATGAATGCTAATATTGTTTCGCTGAATATCAAGTACAAATAAGAAGTATTGAACCTGGTTAAAAGCCATCCCAACGTGTCGGGATGGCTTTTTCATTTGTATGGAATATGCCATTCATGAATGATGCGCAATGAATAAAGGCTTGTTTAATTCTTCCATCAGCATGTCGGCCATACTGGGCCTGAACCAGCGTGAAACCATGCCCCGGTTATAGGCGCCAAGAACGATCAACAGGTTAGTACTACTGCCTTTCAGTTGTTTAACTATTTCATTTTCCGCATCGCCCCTTAAAACGGTGAATGTTGCTTTGGGAAAATGACGCTTCATGAATTCCTTCATTAGGTGGTTATCGGGCACATGCAGGGTGTCCTTAATGCCTTTAACTGAAACAACTTCCACCTCCATGTTGGGCGCCCCTGCATACAGGTAGCTGAATGTTTTGATGGCATATACCGAAGCCGGCTCTCCATCATATAACAAAATGGCCTTTTCAAAAGGAGTAAAATTTTTAGGTACTACCAGTACAGGGCACTGCACTTCACTCAACAGATCGCGAACAAAGCGCGTAGGCAATTTTTCTTCGTAATGCGTAAATGTTTCCTTGCTTTCAATTACCAGCAGATCGGCAAAAATACTTTCATGCAGCAACTCATGAATGGCAATATTTCTGTCGTGGTGCACATTAAAATTTATACCCGCTTCCTGACAGGCTATGCTGAACTTTTGAGTAGCTTCTTCACGCGATTGGTCATCGCTTTTCTTCAACCTTTCCATCTTTTCTTCATTTACATAACCCCTTCCACCAACCAGCTCATATGTTTTATAACTATGATAGGTGAAATCATCCAAAAAAATACCAACCAGGTGTGATCCGGTTAGTTTTGCAACATGAACGGCATACTCCGTAGTACTTTCTGAATACTTTAAACCGTCAATTACGGCAATTGTTTTTTTCATATTGACAATAATTATGGTGAGCAACATTTACCAGATCTCAACGCGTTCTTCTTTTTTCCACCTTAATTGCCGGGTAAGGTTTTCAATTACATTATTGATCGCGTCTTCAACTGAATCGCCCTTTTCCCGGCAAAAAAATGACGTATTGGGAATAAATACCCGCCCTTCCATTTCGTATTTTTCCTTTCTGCTGGTATCAATTTTTTTTAAAAACACATCCAACCCGGCGATCCGGTCAAATACCTTCTCAAGACGGGTAACCTTTTTACGTAACATGCCTTCCAAACTCAGATCGATTTTTACATCTTGTGATTTGAAATTCAATTTCATGACAATATGTTTTTACTGAAAAAATGAGTAGTTAACTTTATAAAGTTATTGCCATTAAAGCGGGGCATAGGTGATATACATCAACAGTCAAAATGAAGTATGTCATATTGTTCAACTCGTAAATACCTTTTGAATCGATCGAGCCGCTACCAAAGAAGGCGTATACCTGTTCAAACCAATTTAAGCGTGCTATGCGCACTTGCGGGTGTAAATACCTGGAATTAAAAGAAGTGAAGAATGGAGCCCTTAACGCGCTTAAACAACGGCATTGCGAGGTAATGGTTGTTACCATGGGCCAATTGTTTAAAAAAGAAGATGTTTGCCGCCCCTATAAGATCAATCACGAGGCAGGATAGCAAATTATTGCGCAGTATTTGAAATTACCATTTAGGCTCTATGGGGTGTTCGCTGACGGAAATTTTCTTACCATCCAGCATTGTTTGATGAAGCGATTCAATCGCCTGCCGGCCCTGACTTTCGACGGGCATTTCGACCATTGCATTGCATTTTGAGCGACCGTTCCATTTGTCTCTCACCACTTCGGCCGACGCCACAATACCAAAGGGAGAAAATAATCTTCGCACGTCACGATCCTCGGTATTCAGACTAAGATTAAAAACCTGTATATTCATACTTACTTATTATTGGTAAATATTCTTCTAACCCATTCCATGCTGGCAATCGGCTTAATTATTATAGTATAAATAAATCCCGCGTAACCAGTTAAAGACCGACAATTCACTTTTTGCATCCTGTGGCAATTGAGTTGAAATAAGTTCTTCAATTCTGTGGCCATCGGTAAAGGTCCATTTGCCAAGTGAACTGCCGAAACAATTAATAATGAACAGAACCTGATAACCGTTGAAACGGTTAAAAATTCGCCGGTCCGGCGTATTATTCTGTATGGAATGGTTCAGCTTAACCTCCCACTCATAATTGCTTTTACGTAAATGTTCTTTTAAAAATATCATAAACCATCGTTTAGGGATGTCGTAATATTATTTAACATGCGTTACGTCGGTAGCCAGCAATCCCTTGGGGCCATTCTGTATCAGGAATGTTACCTTGTCATTTTCCTGAATAGGAGCCGAGAGATCATTTACATGAACAAAAATGCGTTCACGTGTTTCTGCATCGATGATAAAACCAAATCCTTTTTGAGTGTTGAAAAAGGAAACTGTTCCGTTCCTGGGCAGATCTGGAAGTCTATCTTCGCTTTTAGGTACACTGATCTGCATATCTTCCTGCCGGAAAATTTTCACTTTCCTTGGATCAGGAGGTTTATTGGTGAGATTGCCATTTTCATCCAGATAAGCCATCATATCATCGAGGCTTTTACTTTTTCCATTAGCCTTCCTCTCTTTCATTTTCTCTCTTTTGTCCTCTTGCTTTTTTACACGTTGTTTTTCGCGTTCTCTTTTTGTAAAAGTATCCTGTGATCTAGCCATAATAAATTTTAAATGAGTCCTGCCCGGCAGGAAATATTGTTTAAATTGTGATCTATGTAATTAAATAAGTTACTAAGAAGCAGCTTATGACCTTGCCTTACTAAGTGTTGTGAAGATTCAGAACAGGTGCAGGGAGGAAAATAAGATGATAAAGGTACCAATAATAAATTAGATTATCATTAATAATAAGTGTAGCTTTCAGAAACTGGCTTTCTATTGTGTAGTATCCTGCCTTGTATTATACCCGCCTATACACTATACATGGTCAATCTTATCATCAGTAAATCATATACTATGCGCCTTTTCATCAGTAATCTGAACAGGTTAACCACAACTTCTCAAATTATAGCACTCTTACTGCCTTATGGCCTGGTAAAATCAGCCAGACTAATTATTGCCAAAAACAGTTATTCTGAAGGAACAGCCCTGGTGGAAATGGAATTTGATGCGGGGGTGTCAGCCATTGAGGAGCTCGACAACCTGCGGTTTATGAATTGTTTTATTAAGGTAGAAGAAACTTTTGATGCTATTATTTCAAGATAACACTGACCGGGCATGGATATTGGGTTAGCAGACCGCACATAAAAAAGCCGCCTGATGTCAGACGGCTTCTTTCAAGAGCGATCTTTTATTTTACCAATTTCTTTTTCTATCGCCACCAAACGAATTATTTCTATCCGTTTTTGGTTTGGCTACCGATACAGAAATAGCACGTCCTTCAATTATTTTTCCTTCCAATTCCTTTATAGCCTTATTACCACCCTCATCTGTTGAAATTTCAACAAAACCAAAACCACGGGAATTACCGGTTACTCTATCTGTTATTACTTTAGCAGAAGAAATGTGACCATATGAAGAAAAAAGGTTCATCAGCTCGTCGTCACTTACATGAAAACCCAAATTTGAAACATACAAATTCATAACTAAAAATTAATTGATTAAAAATGAACTGAGCAAAAACAAGAAGTAGAAAAAGCGAAAGTTTACAAGGCAGAAAAGTGCAAAATATTCGTTTTATAACTAGATGCTGTAAATCTCAATTGTTATTAGTGAAGATACCCTTTATTCCCGATACAATCAATTTTAATTATTATACGGGAAAAATAGCCTTATTTTTTATATAGACTGTAATTCAAAATTAAACGTGGTTCCCTTACCTGGTTCACTGGATACAATTATAACTGCCTGGTGCAATTCCAGTATTTTTTTTACGATAGCCAGGCCAATGCCCATGCCCTTCGCTCCCGGAGAGCGGGGATGGATCTGCTTATAACGTTCAAAAATATGCGTCAGGTCTTCGGGCGAAATACCCACGCCGGTATCCGTTATAGCCACTTTTACCCCGGCATTGGTTTCAGCTAAAAGAATAGTAATGGTTCCCCCGGCAGGCGTAAATTTAAAGGCATTATCAAGCAGGTTTTGAAGTACGCGTTCGGTAAGGGAAATATCAGCAAATACAAGCGGTAAATTATCAGACGCCTGAATGTTGAGCCGGATATTCTTTTCCTCTGCCTTCAACTGGTATGCCATCATTATATCAGCCGCCAGTTCCGCGATCATAAATGTTTCCTTTTGAGGCGTAATAAGATTAGCCTCCAGCTTGGCATACTGGAAGAGTTGTTCTACCAGCACCGACAACTTCCGGTTGCTGTCATACACGATCGCCAGGTACTTTTCCCTGTCTGCTGCAGCCAGCTCGTCCTTTTTCATCATCAGCGTTTCAACATATCCCTGCATGATAGATAAAGGCGTACGAAGATCGTGCGATACATTCGCAATTAATTCCTGTCTGAATTTATCGGTGGCAGAAATTTTATCAATGTTATCTACAATAACATCCGCCATTTCATTAAAGGTAGAGGTAAGCATACCCAGGTTGCCTTTGGCATACCCTTCTATCCGAGCGGTATAATCACCTTCTTTAAAGCGTTTAACCACGGCAGCTATATGGCAAATACTGTCGGTGATCAGAAAAAAAGTAACAATGCCTACTATAAACGCTACGGCAAGCGCCGCGTAAAACATATAGCTGGCCAGGCGTAAATACAAATTGTTGTCTAACGACTGCAGAATGGCTTTTTGTTTTTCACTGGCCAGTACAGCGTATACATAGCCCACTAACCTACCCTTCTCATATACCGGCGCGGCAGAAAATATACTGGGTTCGCCCGGCTGTTTGGGATTATCGCCCATTGGGCGGTGCATGTTGGAGGCGGCTATCCACTGTTTAACTTTTGCAATATTTACCTGGTGGATCTGCACCGTTTTATCCGGCACTACATAATCTTTAATATTTCCAGCGGTATCCAGTAAATACACTTCCACGCTGGGGTTAGCCACCATGGTACTATGAATGATATCGTGCGTTACGCTTGTATCGGGCTGGCCGTTCTTAAAGGGTTGCGTAAACGTTGCCAGGTGCTGCGCGATATCACCATATAATTCCTGGTGTGCGGCCGTATAATATGACCGGGAAAAATTTGAAGCGATGACCACAAACACAATTCCCAACACGATCAACAGTCCGGTAAATACCGTTGTGATCTTCCAGAATAGCCGGTTCCCTTTTATTGTTCTTACAGACATTTATAATTCCTCGTTAAACCTGTAGCCTACGCCCCAGGTGGTTAAAATAAATTTTGGGTTGGAAACATCTTCTTCAATCTTTGCCCGCAAGCGGTTGATGTGGCTGTTCACCGTATGTTCATAGCCTTCAAAATCGTATCCCCACACCAGGTTCAGCAGCCGCTTACGGCTATAACTTTTACCCGGGTTAGATGCCAGCAGGGTTATCAGTTCAAACTCTTTGGGCGACAGGTCCACCCGGTTGTTATTAAGCGTTACCTTTCGTTTGTCGAGGTCTATTTCAAGCCCGTTGCAGTTTATTACGGCAGCCGCCGGCGCCGGACCCATCTCGGTGGCAAACTCTTCGGTTCTGCGGAAAATGACTTTTACGCGGGCAATGAATTCGCGGATGCTGAAGGGTTTGGTCAGGTAATCATCGGCGCCTGTTTCCAGTCCCATCACTTTATCAATCTCTTCACTTCTGGCGGTAAGCATCAGGATCGGCGTTTGCCTGTCTGTTTGTCGTAATTTTCTACACACCTCCATGCCATTCAACCCGGGCAAAGTAATGTCGAGTATAATCAGGTGAAAATGGCCTTCCTTTGCAGAGGCCAACCCTTTTCCGCCATCACTTTCCGATGCCACCTTGCAACCCAGGTCGTGCAGGTGAATGCGCAGTAACTCCACTATGTTGGGATCATCTTCGATGATCAGTACTGTTTTATTATCCATAATGATAGGGACAAAGTTGCTAAATAAAAGACAGGAATTATCACTGTGATACTTTTGTTACAATTCTGCAACATCTGTGGGACACTGTTTCTTTTGTTTTGTGGTATTAAAACACACCACAAATGAAATATAACTCATTAACAACGTGTACCTTATTAGCCTCTGTATTGTCGCTGGCCGCCTGCAAAAAAGACCATGATATGCCGCCTGCCCAGTCTGCAACCATTACTATCGAGAATGTGCTGGACAGTAAGCCGCTGGTAGAGACCGGCACTTTTCAGGGAACAGGTACCCCTCCGGTTATTTTACCCGGTCAATCAACCACCTTTACTTTTTCTGCTGCCAAAAACCAGCGCCTCACTTTTGCCACGATGTATGGCTGGAGTAATGACCTTTTCTTTGCCCCGGACAATCCAGGTATTAAATTGTATAACGATGATGGCACATCCATTACCGGCGATGTATCGGCACAAATAAAGCTTTGGGACAATGGCACACGGGTGAACCAGGCGCCAGGTTCAGCAGTAATGCACCCGGGTACCATGGAAAAAGCACCCAAGACCATCAAAGAAGTAAGTGGAACAGATGATTACGGTAATACGTACCTGGCTGCTTCAAAATTAATGCAGGTATCGTTGGCCTACAATGGTAATTCTGTTTTTACGGTTACCATTACCAACAAATCGGGCGGCACAGCCAATGAAACTCCATTCAGCCCCGGTGTGTGGACCATCTCTTATGTAGCTGGTGGTAACCAGTTGTTGCCAGAAGCCATCTACTCAGTTGGCAAGTCTTCTGCCAACGGCCTTACCAATATTGCAGAAATGGGCGACAACTCTGTGCTGAATACTTACCTGATGGGCAAGACGGGCATTTTCACCCCTCTGTCACCCGTGCTTGTGGTTGTATACAATGGCCAGCAGAATCCTTTCTTTATGACAGGAGAAAAT
This sequence comes from Niastella sp., assembly GCF_045805085.1. Lineage (NCBI taxonomy): Bacteria > Pseudomonadati > Bacteroidota > Chitinophagia > Chitinophagales > Chitinophagaceae > Niastella > Niastella sp. The sequence goes on along the minus strand of NZ_JBJMLX010000126.1, from coordinate 2,609 downwards.
GACCGCGGCGAAGGACTGAAAGACCTGGCGCAAAAAGGCAATGCCGATATCCTGGCGGCGGCACTGAAAACAAAACAAGGCGTTAAAGCAGTGTACGTGCTGAAAGAGGCAACCAACACCGTATTGCTTCCCCGCATCGATGGCGCTAATGGCGGTAAGGTATCACAAATGTTATCCGTAGTAAAAGGCGACAGAATTGCTATTGCTACGATGTATGGTTTTTCGAACGACTGGTTCTTTGCCACTTCAGGCAATGATTGGGATGCCACACAGAAAGGCGACCTCTCCTCGTCTATAGGATTATATGATGATGGAACCGCGGTGAATCAATTTCCCGGCGCCGGTATTACACAGTTCAATCTGGCAGGCACGCCGCTGAACGAATCAAAAGCTATTCAGGCTGTTCCCAACCCCAATGGATTTACTACGTTACCTGCCATCAACAACATCATTAAAATAACGCTTCAATAACAAAACAAACAAAGAAACATGAAATCAATCAGCAAAATGTTCATTGCAACCTGTATCCTGGCAACTCTTTCACTGGCTACCCAGGCGCAAGACAAAAAACAGGAGCAACCGAAAAAAGCCAAAACAGAAAAAATGAAACCCAAAGAACATGTATGTACGCAGGCCTGCCATGATAGCGGTAAACATGTGTATGCGCATGGAGAAAAAGGACACGTATGTACGAGCGCGTGTAAGAAATAAATGGTAAGAAAACAGAAGAGTTGTCGTAGTGAATTAGAGGTGTAAGGAAATACAAAAAGAAGAAGTAAGAGGTAGGAAGTAAGAAGTAGGAAAATACAAAACCCGCGAAACTTCCTACTTCTTATCTCCTACTTCATAAAGTTTTACGCATGGGCCATTTGCATGCATGCTTCTGCGCATTGTTTGCAGGCTTCCGCACAGGTTCGGCAATGTTCCATGCCATGCGCTGCATGTTTTTCGCATTCAGCTGCACACTTTTGACAGATCTCAGCGCATTCACCCAAAAGATGATCTGCATGCTCAGACCCTCGGGCTAAATAACCAGCCACCAGCAGACAGATATCTGCACAATCAAGATCGAGCTTAATACATTTTGTAAGCATCTTTACATCTTCTTCCTCCAGGCATGCTGTTGCACAATGATTGCATTCAGCAACGCAGTTATTCAATAAATTCAGCAACTGACTGTTTCTTTCGTGTGCCATAAGTTTAGTTTTTAAACATTGATAGGAAATGATTTCTTAAACCAGAGATAGAAATACTGTAATTTTTATACCATAGTTGGGGAGTTCTTTCCGCAATCGTGAAATGGCAAACGGCAGACGGCAAACGGCAAACATGAGTTTCCGAAATTTCAGACTTCCCTTCTCTGCCTTCTGCCATGTTAACTCGTCAACTTGTCAACTCGTCAACTGGTTAACTGGTCAACTGATCAACTGGTCAACTCACCTCTCTAATCTCTTTCTAATGTCTCCGGTTTTATTCGTTGTTGCGAGGTAGTACTATATAGGTATCTTTGCGAACAATTTAGCAGGATAACCTATATATACTTATGATCGCCATCATACGCAATAAACTGAAAAGAATTGTCTTCAATCTGAAAAGTGAAAGAGTAAAGCTGAATTTCATGCAGGGCCTGCCCTACTGGACAGCCTCGCTTGTTGCAGGTTTGCTGGCTGTATTGTATGCCAAATTATTCGCCTGGGTGGAAGAAGCAAACATATTCCTTTTACACAATTACAAATGGAGCCTTTTAGTTATTGCTCCTGTTTGTTTTATTCTTGGCTGGTGGACTGTTCAACGCTTTTCTCCATTTGCACGTGGCAGCGGCATTCCCCAGATCATGGCCTCTATTGAATTAGCAACGCCAAAAGAGCACAACAAAATTGACCGACTGTTAAGCGTTAAAATCATTGTTGTAAAGATCATTTCAAGTTTAATAATGGTTTTTGGTGGAGGCATTATCGGGCGCGAAGGCCCTACTATACAAATAGCCGGCTCCGTATTCAGGACCGTAAATAAATATTTACCCAGTTGGTGGCCGAAGATCTCTAAAAAAAACATGATCGTAACGGGCGCTGCAGCCGGACTGGCGGCGGCCTTCAATACGCCGTTAGGAGGAATTGTGTTTGCGGTGGAAGAATTGTCAAAAACCCATATCAGCTATTTTAAAACTGCCCTGTTTACCGCCATCATTGTGGCTGGTTTAACCGCGCAGGCATTGCTGGGCCCCTATCTGTATTTAGGCTATCCGGATGTTACGCATTTATCATCCATTGTTTTTGTATGGGTAATATTAATAGCCATTGTGGGTGGCCTTTTCGGCAGCGGCAGTTCAAAATTGATGTTGAACATCATGAGCTGGAAAGCCCGGTTTACAAAGAAATATCAAACCATTTTCTACCTTATTATTGGCGGTTTGTTGATTGCACTGGCCGGAATTTTTCTACATCCTGACGCCATAGGATCGGGTAAAAGCGTTATGACCGGCACCTTGTTTACAACTGAAAAATATGTTCCCTGGTACCTGCCGTTTGTGCGCATTGCAGGGCTCATCACGTCTTTTACGGCAGGCGCTGCAGGCGGGGTGTTCGCCCCATCATTAAGTATCGGCGCCT
>NZ_JBJMLX010000125.1:0-26384 GCF_045805085.1 Niastella sp. | reverse complement strand
GTAATCGGCATTACCATGATCGGCAGTTAAGAAAACGGTATAGCCATGCGCCAACGCAGCAGTAACCACGCGTTCAACACAATGGTCAACGGTTTCAACAGCTTTAATGGCGGCTGAGAAAACGCCGGTGTGACCCACCATGTCGGCATTGGCAAAATTCAGACAGATAAAATCAGCTGATTCTTTTTCAATTTCCGGAACAATGGCGTCGGTTACTTCGTTCGCGCTCATTTCGGGTTGCAGATCGTAGGTAGCCACTTTGGGTGAAGGGATCATGAGGCGGCGTTCACCCTCAAAAGGCTGTTCGCGGCCACCACTGAAAAAGAAAGATACGTGCGGGTATTTTTCAGTTTCGGCTATACGGATCTGTTTCTTGCCATTGTTGGCCAGAATTTCACCCAGCGTATTATTCAGGTTATCGTTTTCGAATACCACGTTCACATTTTTGAAAGTTTTATCATACTCCGTCATGGTGGTATAGTTCAGCGACAGTTTCTTCATGCCAAAATCAGGCTTATCCGTTTGAGAAAGCACCTCAGTGATCTCCCGGCAACGGTCGGTGCGGAAGTTAAAACAGATAACCGCATCGCCATCTTTTATTGTAGCCAAAGGTTTTTGGTCAGAACCGAGGATAACAGTTGGCTTAATAAATTCATCGGTAATGTTGGCGGCATAGGAGTGTTCAATAGCAGCCAGGGCATCGGTTGATTTTTCGCCAATGCCATTTACCAGGGCGTCGTAGGCGAGTTTTACCCGCTCCCAGCGTTTATCCCGGTCCATCGCATAATAACGACCGCTTACAGAAGCTATTTTACCAACATTGTCGTTCAGGTGATGCTGTAAGTCGGTAACAAAACCCAATCCGCTTTTTGGGTCGGTATCGCGGCCATCGGTAAACGCGTGAACAAATACATCTGAAACGCCTTCCTGTTTGCACAGGGTTATAATGGCTTTTAAATGATTGGTGTGAGAGTGCACCCCGCCATCGCTCACCAGTCCTATAAGGTGTAAAGGTTTTTTATTGTCTTTGCTAAAGCGGATAGCTTTTAATAAATGTTCATTTTTAAAAAAGGAGCCATCGCGAACGGCAACATTGATGCGTTGTAATTCCTGGTATACAATGCGGCCGGCGCCCAGGTTCAGGTGCCCCACTTCGCTGTTTCCCATTTGTCCATCGGGTAACCCTACTAATTCGCCACAGGTGGTTAATGTGGTATTAGGATATTTTGCATACAACGAGCTTACGAAAGGAGTTTTTGCATTTTGAATAGCATCTGAAGATTTAACCTTTCCAAGGCCCCAACCGTCCATGATGACTAATATAGCTTTATTATTTTGCATATAACTAGGTGATTATGTTTGGCTTGTTATTGAGAAATGCAAAGGTAAGGCAATGCGCTGGTAGTAGTAATTTTTGGCGGCATTCTTACTTTGGCATATTTTTAGCGAATTTAGCGGTGAAACGTAAAATTTGTTCATTTATGAAAAAGTATCTGGGATTTGCGATGGTAACCATTTCGCTGGTCCTGGTGTCATTTGCCCCCCTTTATTCTATCGACGACGTAGTCGCGGCCATGAAAACCGGTAATGCCAGTCAGCTTTCAAAATATTTTGATAGCCGGATTGATTTATCATTACCAGGTAAGAGTGATAATTACAGCAAAAGCCAGGCTGAAATGATCTTAAAAGACTTTTTTGCCAACAATACTGTAAAGAACTTCGTAGTAAAACATAAAGGGGAGCAAAATGGTTCCCAGTTCTGCATCGGATTACTGCAAACCAAAAATGGAAACTTCCGCACTAAATTCTTTATGAAGCAAAAGGGCGACCAGCAGTTTGTTCAGGAGCTTGGGTTTGAAGTAACGGAATAATCCTTCGACTCGGCTCAGGACCAATGGACAATTGCCAAATTTATTTCCTTTTTGTCATTAGCTTGTCTGCACCGAACACTCCGCTGTTCGTGAACTGTTGCTTATTGCCTGTTGCAAATTGCCAATTGATTACCTTTGATTTATGCTCACATTCAATGAACAGCTACATCAATTAATTGAAGCAGCCCTGAACGAAGACATTGGGGATGGAGATCACTCTACCTTATCGGCTATACCTGCCGATGCAAAAGGGAAAGCCGTGTTAAAGATAAAACAGGCGGGTACCATGGCCGGTATGCAGGTGGCTGAGGCTATTTTCAGGTATAAGGAACCTGGCGCCCGGTTTATTGCTTTTAAAAAAGATGGCGATACCATGTTGCCCGGTGAAAATGCATTTGAAGTAATTGCCACGGTACATACCATTCTGCAATGCGAACGGCTGGTGTTGAATTGCATGCAGCGCATGAGCGGCATTGCCACCCTCACCCGACAATATACTAACCAGTTAAAAGGATACGCCACCAAATTGCTGGATACCCGCAAAACCACGCCTGGTTTTCGAGTGCTCGAAAAGGAGGCTGTGCGTATAGGCGGTGGCCACAATCACCGGATGGGGTTGTATGATATGATCATGTTAAAAGATAATCATATTGATTATAGCGGTGGCCTGGAAAAAGCTATCGACCGGGCCTGGCAATACGTACAACAGGTAAAACCCGGGTTAAAGATTGAAGTGGAAACCCGCAGCCTCGATGATGTTAAAAAGGTAGTGGCCTTTGGCAAAGTTGACCGTATTATGTTGGATAACTTTACGCCCGAACAGTTAAGTCAGGCATTGAAAATAATAAACGGCCAGTATGAGACCGAAGCCAGTGGTGGAATAACATTGGAGAACATCACGGAATATGCACAAACCGGCGTAGATTATGTAAGCGTAGGCGCTCTTATACACCAGGCCGTGAGTCTTGATTTGAGTTTGAAAGCTGTTATTGTTTAATTACTGGTCTGTTCCATTGACCATTAACAAACTCAGAGATCCATAACCAAGCATTAAAACAATGAGTAAAAAGAATAAACCTGATAACAAGGGTTTCGTATATAGCACCGATCCCAATTTTAGGTTTGAAGAAGAGCAAAAAGGCGGTTCGCAAACTTTGCCACCCGAGCAACAGAAATTGCGCATCTGGTTAAATACCAGGCTGCGTGCCGGTAAAGCGGTAACATTGGTCGTTGATTTTGTTGGAACCGAAGAAGACCTGGAAGACCTGGGCAAGAAGCTGAAGAACTATTGCGGAACCGGCGGTTCTGCCAAAGACGGCGAGATCCTTATCCAGGGCGATCAACGCGATAAAGTGTTGCAGTGGTTGCTGAAAAATGGCTATAAGAACAGTAAGAAGGCGGGGTAGGGAAAGTTTAGAATAACTTAGAACTATGGATATACTCTGGGAAATATTGGCTTTGATATGCTTCATGATATTGCTGAGCCTGGGGTTGTTTGCCGTATATTCTTTGGTAATGGGAGGTTTGAATAACGATCGCAAACAAGTAGTGTTTGGGCTCAAATGCCTGGTAGGTGCTATTGTATCAATGATTGTTTTCCTTTTGGCATTTTTTTATGTCTTTCACCCGGGAGTTTGCTGAAAGCTGAGTAGGGAAATGGCATTTAATTGTAACTATGCTTGGTTGGACTTTTCTATACGCATTTTTAACGTTTATAGCTTTCATTACACTGCTGCTTGGCGTGTCCTCCCTGATAATGGGTTCAATATATAAAGACCGAAGTTTGATATTTTTTGGACTGAAGGCGATCCTGATCGCTATTGTGGTTATTGCCATTATTGGTGTACTATTATGGCCATATATTATAGAGCTGATGCCTGGTTTTAAAAAGGTCGCCGAATTTTTAACATCTATATTTAAATAAAAAACTCTCCGGTATTACCGGAGAGTTTTTTTTGCTTATTGCTCCTGAGCGGAGTGGAAGGATTGTATTTTGTCTATTGACCTGCAGCGGAGCTGTAGGATTTCTTATCTCCCCACATGTTCAACACTTCCAGCGAACAGATCTTGAAATCACCACTTAAACTTACGTACAGACCAATTATATCCTGTTGGTTCAGCGGATAATTATCGATGCTTTCAAAGCGAACGTTATACTGGTTCACCAGGTTCGTATAAACCGAGCCGGTAGGCCATACCTGGGTACCACGGTTACTGATGTTAATCAGGTTGAATTTCACGCCTGCATGACGCTGACATTTTTTAGCGATCATATCAGGTTGCTCATTGCTTTCGATGAACATATCAACCCCATTGATCTTTTCATTCTCCACTTCTTTTGAAACCAGCATGGTGTTCTTTTCCAGCTTCAAAGGAGCAGGTGTACCTGGTTTATTAGGAATTATTGGTTTGGCATTTAATTGAGGCGTTTTGCCAAAATTGCTGATGATGGCATCGGCAAACTCAGTAGTATTAAGGCTGGTTTTACTTTTATCACCAAAGTCACCTGTGTGTACACCTTGTTCGAGTGTATACAGCAATGCATTTTCAATAACAGCTGCATTTTCAGTAAGGCCAAGGTGACGAAGCATAGCGAACCCGCTTAATAATAACGCTGTTGGGTTGGCGATGTTCTTACCGGCAATATCAGGCGCTGTACCATGCACGGCTTCGAAAATACAAATATGGTCGCCAATGTTGGCGCTGGGAGCAAAGCCCAAACCACCCACTAAACCGGCGCACAGGTCAGATACGATATCACCCTGCAGGTTGGTAAGCACCACCACATCAAACATATCGGGGCGGGTAACCAGTTTCATACACAGGTCATCAACGATCACATCATCTGCTTTCAGTTCAGGATATTCTTTGGCTACCTCATAGAAGCAGTCAAGGAACAAGCCGTCGGTGATCTTCATGATATTGGCCTTGTGGCTGCAGGTAATACGGCGGGCCTTTTTCTGGCGGGCCATTTCAAAGGCATAGCGGATAAGCTGTAAGCTACCAGGGCGGGTAATAAAGCGGCGGCTTAATGCTACGTCGTGCGTAAGCATGTGCTCGATGCCGCCATAAGTATCTTCAATATTTTCGCGAACTATAGTTACGTCAATGGGAATGCCGGCTTTGGAGAAAACAGTATCAACGCCGTGCAGGGTTTGAAAAACGCGTTTGTTGGCATACGTGTTCCAGGTTTTGCGGGCAGTAACGTTCACACTTTTAACGCCTTTGCCTTTGGGGGTTTCCATGGGACCTTTGAATAATACGCCCAGGCGTTCGATGGTTTGTTGGGCTTCGGGTGTCATACCGTTTGAAAAACCCTTGTCGAACACCCATTTTCCCATGTCTACTATTTCATATTCCAGGGGAACTTTATTGGCGTCAAAAATCTTTAAAACGGCACTCATGATCTCGGGACCTATGCCGTCGCCGTTGGCCACTGCAATTTTCATGTATATAATTTTTGTTTTGTTTAATTAAAGCCACATGCAACCGGTCACGACACCTGAAGGGTTTTATATATCTAATAATGAATAGGTTATCGCGAAAGTTTCATGTTGTGAATGTAAAAACCGGTCGATGTGAATAAATCCGGGGCAAAATTAGCTATTCCCGACACAATTCATATTAAAACGTGAATAATTGCTATGGCAGGCTTTTAAATTTGATTATCTTTAAATTACAAACTTGTTAGCGTAATGGTCTCAAAGATTTCCGAAGGCATAGAAATAAGTGTCGAAACGTTCTACCAACCCGATTACTCCAACCCTGTATCGGGTGAATATATGTTTGCCTACCGGATCACCATAGAAAATCACAACAACTTTCCTGTTAAACTGCATCGCCGCCACTGGTATATTATTGACAGCAATGGCACCAATCGTGAAGTTGAAGGCGAAGGGGTAGTAGGGGTTCAACCCACATTACAACCCGGAGAGCGGTATCAATATGTGAGTGGTTGCAACCTGCGTAGTGAAATGGGTAAAATGCATGGCACCTATCTCATGGAGAATTTGCTGAATAAGACATCGTTCGATGTAAATATTCCGGTGTTTGAGATGATTGTGCCGTTCAAAATGAATTGAGGAACGAAGCGCAGTTGACGGGTTGACCAGTTGACGAGGTTCGTTCAATGTCAGGATTCACGAGTAATTGCAAATAACTTATAGCAGAAAAGGCTCCCCGATCACCGGAGAGCCTTTTCTTATGTATTTAACTGGTTAACTAGTCAACTGGTTAACTGGTCAACTTTATTCCGCATTAACATGCATCATTTTCCTTAGTTGCTTTGTAAGCAGGAACAGGATCAGCGAGGCTAAACCCGCCATACCCACAAACAACATAAAGAAGTCGTACAGATTGCTCATATGATATCCCAGGAAGCTGGTGGTTTTACCCGCTTCAGGATACAAGGCACTCAGTACACCGGCTAATTTATTGGCAGCCGCATTGGCCAAAAACCATACAGCCATTAATAAAGAAGCGAATTTGAAAGGGGCCAGTTTATTTACCAGCGACAAACCGATTGGTGATAATGATAATTCACCCCAGGTATGCAGGGCATACATACCGGTAAGCCAGATCATACTCGCCTTTTCAGTAGCACTTCTGTTATGCACCCCGGATGCTATCCATAAATAACCCAGGGCCAGCAGCATAAGACCAATGGCCATTTTGAAAGGAGAAGTTGGTTCACGTTTGCCCATCTTCAACCATAACCAGGCAAAAAGAGGAGCAAATGCAACTACAAATAATGAGTTCAGCGATTGGAACCAGCTTGCCGGAACGGTAAAGAAGCCCAGATCGCGCTGGGTTTGTTCTTCGGCAAAAAATGTAAGTGAAGCGCCGGCCTGCTCAAAAGCCGACCAGAAGAAGATCACAAAGAAGGCAACTATAAAAATAACGCCAATACGCTGGCGTTCTATTTTGTTCAATGATTTGTCAGAGAAAATAACGAATGCAATAAAGATCACACTGGCTATTAACAGGTAGGTAAGATAGCTGAACACTCTGGCATCTATATACAACAAGCCTATCAACATAGCAGAGAAGAGTAACAAACCGCCCACAATATATACAGGGTTGCTGAATTGTTTGGGCGAGTTAGCGGGTACATCACCCAATGGTTTTCCTTCGGGCGATTTTACATATTTTGATTGAAATATCTTTTGAACAATTACGCTTAACAACATGCCAATACCTGCCACCAGGAACGACCATTTAAAATCGGCCGGGTTGCCGGTATCGCCAACCAAACCGCAGATAAAGGGGCCGATGGCGCCACCCACATTGATGCCCATATAAAATATGGTATAGGCAGCATCTATTCTACGGTCGCCTTTAGGATACAACTGGCCCACCATGGAAGAGATATTGGGTTTGAAAAAACCGTTTCCGGCTATCATTAAACCCAGACCGGTAAAGAACAGAATAGAAGAAATATCCGGAGCAGATTTATATAGAGAAGCACAAAAAAACAGAACAAATTCACCGATAGCCATTACCAAACCGCCGGCAATAATGGAGCGTTTATTGCCCCAGAAGCGGTCTGAGATATAACCGCCAACAAGGGGTGTTAAGTAAACCAGGCTGGTATAACTGCCATACAGGTTACTGGCAAACACTTTATCGAACAACAAAGCTTTGGTCATGAACAATACCAATATGGCACGCATGCCATAGTAGTTATATCGTTCCCACATTTCAGTGGCGAATAAAACATACAACCCTTTCGGGTGTCCTTTTGAGGCCTGGGCAACCGGTTGGGTTACCTCGGGGTTAATCGTGGCGGTTTGAGACATGTAGTTTTTGTTTTAAAAAATCAAGCAATTCGTCAGAGCAGTATTTAACGGCCCAAAATAGTGATTAATTAAATACAGCTAATAGCCGCGGCCCATATTGTTTAGCCAATTATTAGCATTTTAATCCTTTACACCCAATTGAATGGGTATTTGGGTAAGTATGTTGTTTTTTTAGCCCGCAAACCAATGTGTTAGAGCACCTTTAAGTTGCCATCCAATTAAAATTCATTAATCCCCTCCGAATGCCGAAATTCGCCGCGGCAAAACTACTTCACTTATTAATCATGAATATTTTACTCTTAGGATCTGGTGGCCGGGAGCATGCCCTGGCCTGGAAACTCGCACAAAGTAAACAATGTGATCAGTTATTTATTGCGCCCGGTAATGCCGGGACCTCGCAATATGGCACTAACGTAAATTTATCGATCACCGATTTTGGCGCCATTAAACAATTTGTTCTGGACAACAACATCACCTTACTGGTGGTGGGTCCGGAAGAACCGCTGGTAAAGGGTGTGACCGATTTCTTTAGAAAAGACGATCAGCTGAAACAGGTAGTGGTTATCGGTCCCTCGCAATACGGGGCGCAACTCGAAGGCAGCAAGGCCTTTGCAAAGAAATTCATGATCCGTCATGGCATTCCCACAGCGGCTTATCGCGAGTTTGATGAATCCAACTACGCCGAAGGCATTGCTTATTTACAGCAACATGCCCTGCCCATTGTGTTAAAAGCCGATGGCCTGGCTGCTGGTAAAGGTGTGCTTATCTGCCAGTCGCATGTAGAAGCGATTGCAGAATACGAGCTGATGTTGCAACACAGCAAGTTTGGTGACGCCAGCAAAAAAGTAGTGGTAGAAGAATTTTTAACTGGCATTGAGCTGAGCGTTTTCGCACTGACCGATGGCAAGGATTATGTATTACTGCCCGAAGCCAAAGATTATAAAAGGATCGGGGTAGGAGATACTGGTTTGAATACCGGTGGAATGGGCGCCGTAAGCCCCGTGCCGTTTGCCGATGAAACCTTTATGAAAAAGGTGATAGACAAAGTGGTAAAACCAACTGTTCGCGGTCTTGAGCAGGAAGCGATAGATTATACAGGATTTGTGTTTTTCGGCCTCATCAAGGTGGGCGATGAACCGTATGTTATTGAATACAATTGTCGGATGGGCGACCCCGAAACCGAAGTGGTGATGCCCCGCCTGAAAACCGACCTGGTTGAACTGTTCATGGCTACCGATAAAAGTACCCTTAACACGATAAAGATCGAACAGGACAACCGCTATGCCTGCACCGTAATGGCCGTAAGCGGCGGTTACCCTGGTAACTATGATAAAGGATTTGTGATAAGCGGGTTAAATAAAACGGTTCCGGCCGACAGCCTGGTTTTCCATGCAGGTACTTCCCTGAAAGATGGTAATGTGGTAACCAGTGGCGGTCGGGTACTTACAGTAACTTCTTATGGCAACACAGTAAGCGCAGCTGTTGCCCGATCGAAGGAAACACTGCAACAGATCTCGTTCGAGGGTATGTATTACCGCCAGGATATCGGCTTCGAATTCGAGTAAACGTTTTTTGGAAAATACGCTCTACATGCAACAACAAAAACAAGTACACTACAGTGATTATCTGCAATTAGACAAGATCCTGAATGCGCAGACCCTGGAAAGTGACTTACTGCAGCAGCATGCCCATGATGAAATGCTGTTCATTGTCATTCACCAGGCTTATGAGCTTTGGTTCAAACAATTGTTATTTGAGATCGATTCGGTGGCGGTCATTATGCAAAAACCTGCCGTTAACGACAATTCGCCCGAACTGCAAACCGTGGTTCACCGGTTAAACCGGGTGGTAACCATTTTGAAGGTGCTGGTGCATCAGATAGACATTATGGAAACCATGACGCCGATGGATTTTCTCGATTTCCGGGATATGCTTCGGCCGGCCTCTGGTTTTCAAAGCTGGCAGTTTAAACTGGTTGAAGCCAAGCTGGGCCTCAAATACCAGCAACGCCATGGCCAGGAATATTACATTTCACAATTACGCCAGCAACAAATAGACCTCATTCGCCAGGCCGAAAAAGAAAGATCGTTTATTGAACTGCTCAACGCCTGGCTGGAACGCATGCCTTTCTTTGAAGAAGAAGAAAATTGGAAGAATTACAAATCAGTGGCAGGCCTCCCCCCAACCCCCTCCAATGGAGGAGGAGCAACCAGCTCGGAGATTTTCTGGGTCGATTACCGTTACATTTATGCCAGTGGTTTGGCCGAAGCGGAGCAAAACAACATCCAGTTTTTTGATGGGATGTTTGCGGATGAGTCAGCTTCTCCGGAAAGACAATTATCGCCCAAAGCCTGCCGGGCGGCCCTGTTCATCATGTTATACCGCGGTTATCCCATACTGCAATTACCTTTTCAGCTGCTGAATGGTTTGTTGGAAATTGACGAACAGCTAAGCACCTGGCGGTACCGGCACATGAGCATGGTGCAGCGAATGATCGGCACCCGTATTGGTACAGGCGGCAGTACCGGCCGCGACTATTTGAAAGGCGCATTGGACAAGCATTACATTTTTGCAGAAATAAGCCGGCTTACCAGCTTTTTGATTGAAAGAAGAAAGCTGCCGGTTTTAAGCCATGAGATGGAGAACAGACTTGGCTTTGTTGGATAAACTTTTTTACCGGTTACCGGTTGCTGAAACAGGTGACCGGTAACAATTCCCCTCCACAGGTAATTCTACGCGCAACCCACGGATGTTAATTATACGGAAAGGCAACCCCAAACAACAGGCAATTTTTATTCATGTGAAGCGTATAACCGTGCAAAAAGCAGGTTATAAAACAATTTAAACAATAAGCAACAATTAACGTTTCAGTATAACGTTAGTTCAATGACTTTTACCTGCGATTTTTGTGCCACGATAAACACGTAAAACGCAGGTTAAGATATAATCCAGAATAGCAATACACAGCCTCCCGCGCCGGAACTGTAGCGGAAAGCAGCAGAACGATAAGCGAATTTTGTACCAGAAAAAAAATACTTGATCCAGCAAAGGTTGTGCTTTGTTAATTCGAATTATTTGCTTCAATTTTGCATGCATTACATTCAATCCAAAATCTGACCTTCTAAATGGGCTTATTCAACTTTTTCACCCAGGAGATTGCCATCGATCTGGGCACTGCCAATACCCTAATCATACATAATGACGAAGTAGTGGTGAATGAACCGAGTATTGTAGCGCTGGACCGTAACAACCCCAAAACGGTTCTGGCAGTAGGGAAACGGGCGTTGATGATGCATGAAAAGACCCATGAGAGCATCCGCACTGTTCGCCCGCTTAAAGACGGTGTAATTGCCGACTTTAATGCAGCAGAATTAATGATCAGGGAGATGATCAAAATGATCTACCCTAAAAAGCCTTTATTCCCACCCAGCTGGCGGATGATGATCTGCATCCCTTCCAGCATTACCGAGGTGGAAAAAAGAGCGGTGCGCGACAGCGCCGAGCAGGCAGGTGCCAAAGAAGTATACCTGTTGCACGAGCCTATGGCTGCTGCACTGGGTATTGGCATTGATGTAGAAGAGCCGGTTGGTAATATGATCATCGATATCGGTGGTGGTACTACTGGTATTACTGTAATTGCCCTGGCAGGTATCGTATGCGATCAGAGTATCCGTATAGCCGGTGATGAATTCACTGCCGATATTATGGAAGCCCTTCGCCGCTACCACAGCTTGCTGATTGGTGAAAGAACTGCAGAACAAATTAAAATAAACATCGGCGCGGCCATGAAAGACCTGGACAACCCGCCAGATGATATTCCGGTAAACGGTCGTGACCTGGTAACCGGTATTCCTAAACAGATCATGGTTAGCTACCAGGAAATTGCCGAAGCGCTCGATAAAAGCATCTTTAAAATTGAAGAAGCGATCCTGAAAGCGCTTGAAATGACCCCACCCGAATTGGCTGCCGATATCTACAGACGCGGTTTATACCTCACCGGCGGTGGAGCCCTGCTGCGTGGTTTGGATAAACGCCTGAGCCAGAAAATTAAATTGCCCGTGCACGTGGCTGACGATCCGTTAAAGAGCGTAGTACGCGGAACCGGCCTGGCACTGAAAAATTATGATCGCTATCCATTTGTGATGCGTTAACATTAGTTAATATTAAATAAAATTTGGCATTGTTTTTCAGGCAATTGGGCCGGTATTTGTAATTTTTCAAATTAAAAACCGCAGGTGCGTAATATTTTTCTCTTCATCAGGAGGTACTTTAATTTTGTATTCTTCGTGGTGCTGCAGATTGCGGCCCTGTACATCCTTTTTCATTACAACAAGTTCCATGAAGCGGTTTTTTCTGGCGTAGCCAATGAACTGACCGGCAATATAGGTGGCAAATACACCAATATCACCTATTATTTCCACCTTAAATCAACCAACGATCAGTTGGCCAGAGAAAACGAAGAACTGCGTAACAAGCTGTTAGCCAACTTCGAACGGCCCGATACTTCCGAGAAGATCATTAAGGATACTATACCATACGATACCCTGGGACATTATCGTAAATATCTGTACCGCAGCGCCCGCGTAGTAAACAATTCGGTTAGTTTGCCCAATAATACTTTTACCATTAACCGGGGTGAGAACGAAGGCGTTCATAAAAATATGGGTGTTATCAGCCCTACGGGCGTAGCCGGGGTTGTCATCAATACCAGCAATAACTATGCGGTGGTAATGAGTTTGTTACATCGCCAAACCATAATCAGCGCCAGCCTGAAGAAGACCGGGGAAACCGGTAAAGTGCTTTGGGATGGTAATAGTCCTTTATATATTACCCTGAAAGATATTCCCAAAAGCGCCCAGGTAGCAAAAGGCGACTCCGTAGTAACCAGCCCTTACGCCTCCCATTTCCCGCCAGGAATATTGATTGGCACGGTGATGGATATAGTTGACGACAAATCAACAGGTTTTTACACATTACGGTTAAAACCCGGTACCAACTTTTTTAATGTGCAATATGTAATGGTTGTCGAAAACCTGTTAAAGGATGAGCAGGCCAAACTGGAAGGAGAAACTAATAAAATAAACCAATGAGTGATCTGGTGCGTAATACGGTCCGTTTTGTATTGTTTATACTGGTGCAGTATTATGTATTGTTTCAAATACGGCCACTACACCAGTTTGTAGTGCCTTATGTATATTTTTTGTATGTACTGTGGTTGCCCTTCAGCATGGGCCGCATGACCCTGATGCTCGTAAGTTTTGTATTTGGTTTAACCCTCGATTATTTTACCCAAACCCCGGGTTTACATGCCGCAGCCTGCGTATTGTTAGCTTATGTGCGCGGTTTTGTTGTGAACATCCTGATCCCACAGGAAGGCGCTGAACAGAACTATAAATCCCCTTCGCCTGTTAGTATGGGATGGGCCCCTTATGCGATATATGTGTTGGTTTTAACTTTGGTGCATCATATCTATCTTGTTTTTCTGGAATGGCTGCAGTTTGGTTCATTCCTGTTTTTCCTGGGAAAAGTGTTGGCTACAACTGGTATCAGTTTAATGTTGGTACTCATAACCGAGCTGTTGTTCTTCAGAAAAGAAAAATTCAGGACCAACACAGCGTAACGCCGCCTAAAATGGATGGTGCATAAAAAGATTTAACTTCGCTTGCAATAGATTATTCAATTTTTATTTGGTAATTAGTACTGTAATGTGCTTTAAGTCCTATGTCTGTATTTAACCAGTCAAGAAGTAACATAATACGCCTGATATTTCTCGGACTCTTCCTCATTCTTATAGTTCAGTTGTTCAACCTTCAGGTGATCCAGGGCAAATACAAGGTATTGGCCATGGAAAATGCCGTATTTGCCAAAGTAAAGTATCCTGACAGGGGTATCATTTACGATCGCAAGAACCGGCCTATTCTGAACAACACCATTATGTACGACCTGGTAGTGGTACCCAATGAGGCAAGAAAAACCGATACACTCGGGCTTTGTGATATCCTGGGTATTGATACCGCAGAATACAACAAACGTATTATTGAGGCACGTTTCAAGAACGGGCCTTATCGTCCTTCTATTTTTGAAGATCTGCTGGAACCGCAGTTACAGGCCCGGCTCGATGAGAATATCTGGAAATTCCCTGGTTTTGCATTGGTTGAACGTCCGGTACGTGTATATCCCTTTAATGCCGCCGCGCATATAATGGGCTACATTGGGGAGGCTGATTCCAATATCATTAAACGCTCGGGCGGGTTTTACCATATGGGCGACTACGTTGGTCGCAGCGGCCTTGAAGCGTATTATGAAAGAGTGCTGATGGGCCAGCGTGGGGTAGAGTTTCTATTGAAAGACAACAAGAACCGGTTGGTAGGTAACTATGAAAAAGGCCGCTACGACACACCTGCTGTTCGTGGCCGTAACCTGCATACTTATATCGATATCGAACTGCAACAGCTGGCCGAAAAACTGATCAACGGTAAACTGGGCGCAGTAGTAGCGCTCGATCCCAAAACCGGTGGCATTCTGGCCATGGCTTCGGGCCCCAACTATGACCCCAATACGTTGACAGGTCCCAATAAACAAAAGAATTACGGCCGCATGGTGCTGGATGTAAAGGCTCCGCTGTTAAACCGTGCCATCCAGGGTTTCTATCCGCCCGGTTCAACCTATAAACCATTGGGCGCCTTAATAGGGTTGGATGAAGGCGTAATTTCGCCTGCCAGTGGGATAAGCTGTACCGGCGCCTATTATGGTTGTAATAAAGTAGTTCGTTGTACCGAGCACTGGCAGGGGCACTCAGCCAACCTTCGCCTATCCATAGCCTGGTCGTGCAACTCGTTTTTTTCCGATGTGTTTAGAAAAACCATAGATAATTCTGAATACCATAGTTCACGTACCGGTTTGGTAAAATGGACGGAATATATGCACCGGTTTGGGTTAGGACATCGCATTGGTATAGACCTGCCAAGTGAGATCGGCGGTAATGTGCCTGATACCACTCAGTATGATAAAGAATATCATCGGTCCTGGAACTCCTGCACCATGGTGACCATTGGTATTGGCCAGGATAAATTAACCGTTACGCCTTTGCAAATGGCCAACTCCATGGCCATTGTCGCCAATAAAGGATATTTCTACATTCCGCATTTTGTAAAGAATTTCGAGAATGAGAATGAACAGGATACGGTAATGAAAAAATACCGGGAGAAACATGAGGTATTGACCCACATTCCCGAAGATGTATTTGATGTTGTACAGGAAGGGATGCAGGATGTGGTAGAACACGGTACAGCGCAGGTAGCCCGCATTCCAGGTATTAATATGTGCGCTAAAACCGGAACGGCTGAAAATAAAACGGTACTGGATGGTAGAGTGATCCAGTTGAAGGATAACTCCATGTTCGTTTGTTTTGCGCCCCGCGAAGATCCCAGGATCTGTGTGGCTGTTGTTGTTCAGAATGCAGGCTTTGGTGCTACCTGGGCGGCGCCCATTGGCTCCCTGATGGTGGAGAAATACCTTACAGATTCCCTCAGAACAGAAAGGATGGCTGAAGTAAAACGGATTTCAGAAGCCAACATCATTCCTGACTATTTTGAAAGGTTACAATATAAAACAGATTCGATCCGGGCCCGTAAATGGTTCGATTTGACAAAGGATAGCAATTACATTAGAAAGTATTTGCCCCGGCAACGCATGAATACCAACAGCGCCAAAAAGCAAAATCAGTCGCCTGCTGCGCCAGTGGTTATGAAGCCGGCAAAGGGTGAGATGATCAATGAGAATTTATATGCAAAACGATCAACGACCGATAAAAGAAATCCATGAACAACCAGCGTAATCCTACCATATCAAAAGGGGTCGATTCAACCCTTATCTGGCTGTATTTAGTCCTGGTTGCGATCGGGCTGATGAGTATCTTTTCAGTAACCTATCACGAAGGGGATGATGTAGTGCGCAGCTTTCTGAACTTTAAAACACTTTACAGCAAGCAGCTGATCTTTT
The DNA here is from genome assembly GCF_045805085.1 of Niastella sp. Lineage (NCBI taxonomy): Bacteria > Pseudomonadati > Bacteroidota > Chitinophagia > Chitinophagales > Chitinophagaceae > Niastella > Niastella sp. The sequence continues at coordinate 10,714 of NZ_JBJMLX010000125.1, read as the reverse complement.
TTGCAGCCTCACTACTACTTGGTTTATTTATACTGCTCACCGATAGTAAATTCTTTACAGCTACGGCCAATATCTGGTATGCATTCGGCATCCTGCTCTTGCTGTTAGTATTTCCATTCCATACCAATATCAAGGGAACAGAATCTATCATTAAACTGGGCGGGTTTAACCTGCAGCCAGCCGAGTTGATGAAGCTGTTCGTGTGTCTGGCGCTGGCCAAGTATCTGTCGCGGGTAGAAACAGATTTTAATAAAACCAGCTCACACCTCATGGCGGCCGGTATTCTGATCCTGCCTGCATTGCTCACCATTGCTCAACACGAGACTGGTTTGGCACTTGTTTTCTTTGCATTCTTCCTGGTGATGTTCCGCGAAGGGTTACCCGCCGGTTACCTGGTAATTGGTTTTTCACTGGCCGTACTGGTAGTAGCTACCTTGCTGTTAGATAAGAACATACTGGCTATCACACTCACTGCCATTGCTATAGTGGCTATTTACTTTGGCTGGCGGTTTACGCGCCAGCGCCGGGAGTTGATCATCATGGTTGCCCTGGTTTGGGCAACCTGCGTAGGCGTTCAGCGATTTGCCGTACCATTTATATTTACCCATGTTTTAAAGGGGTACCAGGTAGAACGTATATTCTCGCTGATTGGCCGGGAGAACCCATACGCCAGGCTGAATACGGTGGAAGGGGATGAACCGGTGACAGTTAAAAAAGATACCGACTATAACGTAAGGCAAAGTAAGATCGCCATTGGTTCCGGTGGTTTTTTTGGCCGTGGCTTTTTAAAGGGTACCCAAACCCGTTTTGACTTTGTACCGGAGCAATCTACCGACTTTATATTTTGTACCATTGGGGAGGGTTTTGGCTTTTTGGGTAGTTTGACGGTGCTGGGCATCTACATCTTCCTGTTGCTGCGAATTGTAAATATTGCCGAACGGCAACGAAGTGTTTTCAGCCGGTGTTATGCCTATGGAGTTGCCTCTGTATTCTTTTTTCATATTGCCATTAATATTTGTATGACCGTTGGTCTGGCACCGGTGATAGGTATTCCATTGCCATTTGTTAGCTATGGCGGTACCTCGCTGCTCTCATTCAGCACCATGCTGTTTATACTGGTGCGCCTGGATGCAGACAGACAAATGGTGTTGAGATAACGGTTGCATTGCCCGCCGGAGCTTTAGCGTAGGCGGGCCTGATTAACATATAAGATCATGAAAGTTATACCCCTGAGTGAAGGCACGTTTACGATAGATAAGACAAAGCTGTTTGTTCCCTTCGATACAGAGAAAGATAATCTGCAGGAGCGGCCGGTAGGAAGTTTGCTGGTAGAAATTCAGCCCTTTGTTGTTATTACATCAGAAGATGTATTGCTGTTGGATACCGGTTTGGGTTTTACCACAGAGAGTGGCCGCCTACAATTACATCAGAACTTAATGGATAATGGCATCAATCCCGGTGAAATTACCAAAGTGTTGATGTCGCATTTGCATAAAGACCATGCCGGTGGCATAGCCATGGGTACCGGTTCAGAAAGAACCCTCAGCTTTCCGCAAGCCACCTATTATATTCAGAAACAGGAGATGGCTTATGTATATGAGAAGGGTTTTCCTTCTTATATACCCGATGAGCTGGATTGTTTAAAAGATGCACCAAACGTAGAATGGCTCGATGGCAATGGCGTGATAGATGGTTACATCAAATACGAAATAACTGGTGCGCACAGTAAATATCACCAGGTTTACTGGATTGTAGATGGCGGTGAAACTGTTTTCTTTGGTGGCGATGATGCGCCCCAACTACAGCAGATGCGCAGCCGCTTTGTGGCCAAATATGATTATGATGGTAAAAAAGCCATGGAACTTCGCCAGCAGTGGTGGCAAAAAGGCGAACAGGAAAAATGGAAGTTCCTTTTTTATCATGATGTAAAGAACCCGACGTGGGAGTTTTAGGGCAACAAAAAAGGCCTGCCCTGGAAAGAGCCGGCCATTGCTAACCTATGAAAAACACCTAGTTTAATTAGTTTCCGCGGAAAGGTCTCCGGTTCTCCATTTTCTGCATCCGGCGTTCCAGCAGTTCCTTTTGCAGTACGGTACCGAATTCTTTCTCGGCTTTAAAAAATGTATTTACTTTTTCAGAAGACAGGGCTTTATTGAATTCCCCGTTGTACTTCTTACGAATATTCAGCAGCTTTTCTTCAGTAGGGATCTCTCCTTCCTGGTTCTGACGGGCATCGATCCTGGTTTTTCTGATCTCACCCATGTATTCATTATAAATAGGCCAGAACTTTTGAGCTTCATCGGTGCTCAGGTTTAATTTTTTAGTGAGGTACGCGATCTTCAGTGCTTCAATACGGCTTCCGTTGCCCTTTTGACCGGCATCATTATCATCCTGTGCAAGGGACACCGCCGATATACCCAGCGCCATCACTATTATGAGTATAATTTTTTTCATGAGTTTAATTCGTTTGAATGTCTTTTACAGTGCTGTACTTTTCAATGTACTGTTGCAGGTCCTCATCCGATACATCGGCCAGCATATCTTTCATATCGCTGGCGGTTAATTCTTCGGAGTTGGCTGCCAATGTTGCCTCTGCGGGAGCCGGTGTCTGGTTCTGCAGGTAATTTTCAAGATTATCATCACTGATGCTATCGAGGTCTTTTGAAGCAACTACAACCTGATTACCCTCTACAGCTTTATGCCCTCTATTTAAAAATAACACCCCGGCAGTAACAATAAGCCCTGCCACCACTGCAGCTGCAGCATACCGTAATACCCGGCGGGTAAAGCTCATTGATACAACTTTGGCGGGTTGTTGTGCCTTTATTGCTTTTAATACCCGGCCAGGCAATTGTTCAAAATAACCTGCGGGTACGTGATATACCTGCATTCTTTTTAAACCATTCGTTAATGGCGATCCGTTTTCGAGCGCATCATTTACAAAGTCAATAGCCTGTGCGCCGGCAATAGCATTTTCTCCCAACTCCTCAAAATAACCAGCCGGTGTGCTGAATGGCATCTTTTTACCAATTTGACCTAACAAGGGAGAAGCTATATCCAGTTCTTCCTTCACATTATCGGTTGCCGAAGTTTTAACTCGGTTAAGTATAATGGCTGGCAAATTGTTAAAGTAATCGGCGGGAACCTGGTATGGATTATTATTTGCTTGTAGTAATGTAGATGAAAGCGTGGTTTCTTCTTCTTTTACGCGTTGTAAAACGGTGTTGGCAAATCCTTCAAAGTAGCCTTGCGGAACCTGGTAAGGATTGTTATTTGCCTGTTGTAAGGCCGAAGAAAGTATCGCTTCTTCACCCTTTACCCGTTGCAGAATGGTATTGGCCAATCCTTCAAAGTAACCTTGCGGTACCTGGTAAGGATGACTGGCGGGCGGTAAAACAGGGGTGGCCTCTATTGCCTTAACCAGTTGTAATAACTGGCTGGGCAGCCCTTCAAAATACCCGGCAGGCACTGTGTAAGGAGCCTGGTAGCTAATACCAGCTACAACCGGGCTGATCTCCCTCAATTCATTCAGTATGTTGTTCCTGTTTTCCATTGCACCAACTGAGACTTGATTTGTTAATTAAAGTTTAATGATTGAGGATGTAATCCTCAATTTTTTTAACGGCGTGGTGGTAAGAGGCTTTCAGGGCCCCCTCCGAGGTTTCCAACACATGGCTCATTTCTTCATAAGGCATTTCGTCGTAATACCGTAAGGAGAATACAACCCGTTGCTTTTCAGGTAATTGCTGAATAGCGAGCTGTAATTTCCACTCCAGCTTATTGGGGTCGAAATGTTTATCGGCCTTAATCTTGTTCTCCAGTCCGCTTTCAACATCGCTGAGCGACACGGAGCTCCTTTTTTTCAGCTGTTCCAGGTAGGTGAGGCATTCATTGGTAGCGATACGGTACAACCAGGTGTACAGCTGGGAGTCTTCCCTAAAGTTTTCCAATCCATTCCATACCCTTATAAACACATTTTGTAATACATCGTTCGCGTCCTCGTGTTCAACTACCATCCGGCGAATGTGCCAGTAGAGTCGTTCCTGGTATTTTCGGATTATAGCCGTATAGGCCTTTTCTTTAGTGGCCGGATCGCGAAATTGCATCAGCAATTCGCTGTCTTGCATGGTCACCGACATAGGTTAGCTGTTTTCTGTGATGAAATATTGGAACCTGTCAATTGAATTTAGTTTAAACGATCCAACAAATATATTATGATTAAAAAAAACAATGGTGAACGGTCATTGACCATTCACCATTGACATATTATAATTACAAGATTATCCTTTTCTTGCGATAACTTTTTGTGCTGCTTCAACGATGTTGGGCGTATCCAAACCGTATTTTTTTAACAATTGCAAAGGTGTACCGCTTTCGCCAAACGTATCGTTGGTACCGATGTACTCAATAGGAATGGGGAAGTTTTTAGAGGCAGTTTGTGCAATGGCATCACCTAAACCACCAATGATATTGTGTTCTTCCACCGTAACTGCGCAACGGGTTTTGCGGATAGATCTCAGGATCGCTTCGGTATCGAGCGGCTTAATTGTGTGAATGTTCACCACTTCAACGCTGATGCCTTTTTCTTCCAGAATGCGACCGGCTTCAATAGCTTTCCATACCATGTGACCACAGGCGAAAATTGAAACGTCGGTTCCTTCGCTGAAGAACTGGGCTTTACCAATTTCAAATTTTTGATCGGCTGCTGTGAAAATAGGCCAGTTGGGGCGGCCAAAACGCAGGTAAACAGGGCCTACATATTCTGCAACGGCAAGAGTAGCAGCTTTGGTTTGGTTGTAATCGCAAGGCACGATCACCGTCATACCAGGCAGCATTTTCATTAAACCGATATCTTCCAGGATCTGGTGAGTAGCACCGTCTTCGCCCAGGGTTAAACCGGCGTGCGAAGCACAGATCTTTACGTTTTTACCAGAATATACTATTGACTGACGAATTTGATCGTATACACGGCCAGTAGAGAAGTTGGCAAAGGTGGTGGTAAAAGGAATTTTTCCTCCAATCGTTAAACCGGCTGCTATACCCATCATATTGGCTTCAGCGATCCCGACCTGAACATAGCGCTCGGGAAACTCTTTCATGAACTGGTTCAATTTCATAGAACCAGCCAGATCGGCTGTGAGGGCTACTACATTCGAATTCTTACGGGCTGCTTCCACAATACCATCGCCAAAACCACTGCGGGTATCTTTTTGTCCGGTTACCTGTATTTCTTTCAGCATGTTAAAAATTTGGTGGTGCAAAGTAAGGTAAAAAAAAGCAAATGGCTCAATGGCATTTTAATCATTGCCACTGAGCCATAGCATGTATTTTAACTAACATTAGTTCAGATCGACTGGTCTGCTTTGATAAAAGCTGGAGTCGGCCTTCAGGCGTTGCTCCCACTTCCACGCAGTGGTCATCATATCTTCCAATGAGTATTTTGTTTCCCAACCCAGTGAGGTCCGGGCAAGGTCATTATTGGCGTAAATGGCAATCACATCACCGGGGCGACGCGGGCCAATTATGTAATTAAGTTTCACGTTACTCACTTTTTCAAAGGCCTCAATGGCTTCCAGTACACTAACGCCATTGCCTGTTCCCAGGTTGAATACTTCGCATCGCTGGGTGCTTTTTTCAGCCTGTAAATATTGGATGGAAAGCGTATGGGCATGCGCAATATCGCATACGTGAATGTAATCACGAATGCAGGAACCGTCGCGTGTTGGGTAGTCGTCGCCATGCACCTGCATTACAGGTATTTTACCAATAGCTGTTTGCGTAATAGCTGGCACCAGGTTGGCTGGCCGGCCAATGGGCAGCTCACCAATCAGGATGGAAGGATGGGCGCCTACCGGGTTAAAATAGCGCAACAGGATACATTGTGTGGGGTTCGCTTTTGAAAACTCATTGATGATCTGCTCGCCCATTTGTTTGGTATATCCATACGGCGATTCGGCCGGTTTGGGTGGCGTTAATTCTGTCACCGGTATTTTATCGGGATTACCGTATACTGTGCAGGATGAAGAAAATACAAAATGGGGAATATTAAATTCCGCAACGCATTTCAGCAGGTTGATCAATGAAAACATGTTGTTTTCAAAATACATCAACGGTTGCTCTACAGATTCGCCTACGCTTTTAAAAGCGGCGAAATGTATTATGCCGGAAATGTCGGTATTTTCCTGAAAAATGGCATAAGTGTCGTCAAAGTCGCACAGGTCTACCTTATAGTTTTTTACTTTTTTGCCGGTGATCTTTTCAATGCCTTCTAAAATACGCGGCGTTGACCGGGAATTATCGTCGACTGAAATTACTTCGAAGCCGTTTTCAATAAGGTCAACAATGGTGTGAGATCCAATATAACCACATCCGCCTGTAACCAGAATTTTGCTCATTATATCGTTTTATTTAAGATTAGCTTTCTTTCAAAACATTCATAAGATATTGGCCGTATCCACTCTTAAGCAAGGGTTGGGCCACGGAAATCAGCTGTTCTTTTGTGATAAAACCTTTGCGGTAAGCAATTTCTTCAATACAAGCGATTTTTATGCCCTGTCTTTGTTCAATAACCTGTACAAACTGAGAAGCCTGCATCAGGGAGTCAAAAGTACCGGTATCTAACCAGGCAGTACCTCTGTCAAGAATGGAAACTTTTAATTTCCCCCTGCGAAGATATTCTTTATTTACATCTGTGATCTCATATTCGCCCCGCGGACTGGGTTGCAGGTCGCGGGCAATAGCTACTACTTCATTATCATAGAAATATAAACCGGGTACCGCATAACTGCTTTTTGGCTGTGCAGGTTTTTCTTCCAGGGAAATAACCTTGCTGTTTTTATCAAATTCAACCACACCATATCGCTCGGGATCGCTGACATGATAAGCATATACAATGCCACCCTCGGGGTTGTTGTTTTTAGAAAGCTGTTCACCCAAACCCACACCGTAGAAAATATTATCGCCCAGCACCAGCGCCACATTGTCTTTACCAATGAAATCAGCCCCAATTACAAATGCCTGCGCCAGTCCGTTGGGTACAGCCTGCTCCGCATAGGAGAAGTTTAAACCCAGTTTTGAGCCATCGCCCAACAGTCTTTTAAACTGGGGAAGATCGTGAGGTGTGGAAATGATCAATATATCCCGGATGCCGGCAAGCATTAATGTAGACAATGGGTAATAGATCATGGGTTTATCATAAATGGGCATGATCTGTTTACTGATCGCATAGGTTATTGGGTGCAATCGTGTGCCTGAACCCCCGGCTAAAATAATTCCTTTCATGTCAGCAATTAATTTTTATTGAAATGCATTATCACAACGGTGTTGTAAGGGTGCGTAAATTATGCCAAAGTAATAAGAAACAGCTGGAATACAAAAACGAAGTGGAAAATTGGAGGCAGGGAGTAAGATGTGGAAACAGGAAGTGTGGACGTAGTACGAAAACGAGGTAAGAAGTAAGAGGTAAGATCTAAATTCAGGATCTTCTTACTTCCTACTTCTTATTTCAATATTATGCAACAGGATTGATCAATTTGAGAATATAATAAATAATGGCAGCAAGCAGGCCGCTCACTGGTATCGTGAGTATCCATGCCCATAAAAGATTGATAGAGATGCCCCAGCGTACTGCTGATAAGCGTTTGGTCATACCCACACCCATAATTGAACCTGCAATCGTGTGCGTGGTACTTACCGGTATACCCAGCCCTTGTGAAACGCCATATAAGGTAATGGCGCCTGCTGTTTCAGCAGCCACCCCTTCAAGCGGAGTTACCTTGGTAATTTTGGTACCCATTGTTTTTACAATACGCCAGCCACCCATCATGGTGCCGCAGGCAATACATATGTAACAGGTAATGGGTATCCATTGTGGTACATGACCAAAACTGGTTTTACCATGTGCATCTACCACTTGTTGAATATGCACCCAGTCGGGTACGGGCATATGATGTTGAGTAAGATAAGCGCCAAACACCACCATGGATGCGGTGATGATACCAATTACTTTTTGTGAATCGCTGCCGCCATGGCCCAAACTAAATGCGGCGGAGGATACCAGCTGCAATCGCCGGAACCATTTATCAGCCTGATACGGATTGGCCCTTCGACATAGATTAACGATGAGGACCGTTATCACAAAGGCGATGCCCATACCAATGAAAGGCGCCAGTACAATGAACTTTATGGTATCGAAAATTACTTTCTGGTTAATAACATCAAAACTGCTGGCATGCGCCACGGCAGCGCCGGCAAACCCTCCGATAAGTGTATGCGATGAACTGGAAGGAATACCAAACCACCAGGTGAGCAGATTCCAGCAAATGGCGGCAATAAGACCTGCGAGGATCACATATAAATTAATGGAGTCGCTGTGTACGGTTTTGGCAACGGTGTTGGCCACTTTCAAATCAAAGATCCAGAAGGCAATGAAGTTGAAGAGCGCTGCCCAAACAACCGCCTGAAAGGGCGTGAGTACTTTGGTAGAAACAACGGTGGCTATGGAGTTGGCAGCGTCATGGAAACCATTTATCAAATCGAAGCCAAGCCCGAGTATAATAATAATAACTAATAATGTAAGCATTGCGGCGCGGTTAGGTAAAAAACAGGTCCTGTCTGTTACGCGTATTTAATAATGATAGATTCGATAACGTTACCGGCATCTTCACATTTATCGGTTACAATTTCCATCACCTGGTAAATTTCCCGTTTTTTTATCACCTCTTTGGCGTCAGGTTCTGTTTCAAACAACCGGTCAATGCTTAAATCGAAAATATCGTCCGCCTGATTTTCAATACTGTTTACTTTAACCAAGGCATCGGTTATCTGGCGCATATCACGCATATCGCGCAATTGCAGCACGGCATTTTTTATTTGCTCGCAACCCTGTTCAATAAGATCGGCCATTTTTTGAATGCCCTGATCGTTGGGATTTACTTTATAGAAGTTGATTTTTTTAGCTGAAGCAAAAATATAATCGCAAATGTCATCCAATGCGCTGGCGAGATAGTGAATGTCTTCCCGGTCGAAGGGGGTAATAAAGTTTCTTCCGAGTTCAGTAAAGATCTTATGAGTAAAGTCATCGTTCACATGCTCCAGGTCCTCGATCTGGGAGATCAACGCAGCCCTTTTGTCGAAGTCAGGTTCTGTAACAACCTCTTTCATTACCTTACCCATTTTAGCCACAGTGTGGGCAACCTGTTCAAACAAGGAATAGAAAATTCTATCCTTCGGCATGAAAATCTTCATTATAGAGTTTAAACCCATTTACCTAAAAATTTGTCGCAAAAATAGAACTAATACAATAGGATAAAAAAAAGGTGGCCTCGGTAATAATTAGTTAACACAAAGATAATACAACTCCGGGCCACTGCCACTATATATTTAACTCATTGATTGGCAATTAGTAAAAACGAACTTATTCATTTAATTGATAATCAAAAAGGCTGTCGCCCCTGTTTTAGCCTTCAATTTCTTAATAAAATATTATTCCAGCCCTGAACAGAGAATGTTAAAGAACAGGGAGGTTGAACTTTTTACCCGATAAGATGTATGAGGTTTAAATCATTCTTAACATTCAGGTAATAATTACTTAATATTGGGCCCGCTAAAAACTGCTTAATGGGCCCAGTACGTTTACCGGTAGCTAATTTTTACCGCAAATTCACTGTTATTCTGTTCTTTCTTTCATTTACTCATGGTTTACATGCCCAGTTCCTGACGGATATGATAGACACCACTACCAGCCTGGGGAAAGGTATTCTGCAATTATATAAGAAGTTCGATCACGTGTATATTACCGGGTACATCCAGCCCCAGTTTCAGGTGGCACAGGTAAAAGGCGCCCATAGTTTTAGCGGCGGCGATTTTGCCCCCAATTCAAACAGCAGGTTTATGATCCGGCGAGGCCGGCTCCGGTTCGATTATGCCCATAACAATGCTAATGACCAGCTGTCACTATACTTTGTTTTTCAGTTCGATGGATCTGAACGCGGGGTTTTCATCCGTGATTTCTGGGGGCGCGTTTTTGAAAATAAGTGGCAGGTGTTTCAATTGACCACTGGGATGTTTGCCCGGCCGTTTGGGTATGAATTGAACCTGGGTTCTGCCGACCGGGAATCGCTGGAGCGGGGACGCATGTCGCAAACATTAATGAAGGTGGAACGCGACCTGGGCGCCATGGTTTCCTTTGAACCCCGCCGTCCCGATCACCCATTGCGTTATTTAAAAATAGATGCCGGTTTTTTCAATGGCCAGGGGTTGAACGCCACCCAGGAATATGATTCCTATAAGGATTTTATTGCCCGCGCCTCCTGGAAACCCTATCCGCTTTCGAAAAACTTTTTTATCTCAGGCGGTCTTTCCTATTTCAATGGCGGATTGTACCAGAATACAAAGTATACCTACGAATTAACAAAAGACCCAGCCGGTAAACAGTTTGTGGTTGATTCTTCGGAAGGAAATGTTGGCCGTAAAGCGCCCCGTAAGTATTACGGGGCCGATATGCAATTAAAATGGAGGCATCCATACGGTGCTACCGAATTGCGGCTTGAATACTGGCGGGGTACCCAAACCGCATCGGCCAGTACTACCGAAACCCCGGCTACCCTGTTACTGGAACCTTACTATGTTCGCAAATTTGATGGCGCCTTTGTTTACCTGCTGCAAAATATTGTAAACACTAAGAATCAGGTCGGGCTAAAATTTGATTGGTATG